>JAADHR010000161.1 GCA_013151735.1 Calditrichota bacterium
CGGACGGAACGCCGTTTCTTGCTCTGGAAACGGGAGCGGGCGCACGGGGCTTCACGCTGTGGTACCCGGAGCAGACCACCGATACCTTTGACCCCTACCCGTGGGCCATTCAGGCGCAGGGTCCCCGCTGCTGGGTGAAGGATGTGGTCATTGGCAATGCCTACCAGGGCGTGGATTTCGGGTCCTTTCCCAGCGACGGGCACGTCATCAGCTACGTGGGTGGATCCCCCTTGAAAAGAGGAATTTACATCAGCAAGAATTCCGGCGAAGGCTGGCTGGAAAACGTGCAGTTTAACCCCCACTACTGGCTGCGGAGCCCGGGTTACCCAAAGGCCAAAGAACCCGATTTTCAGACGCTGATGGCCTACCAGCAGGCGCACTTGGACGCCTTCACGCTGGGGGCGTGCGAAAAGGAACATGTGCTGGGAACCTTTGTGTACGCCGCCAATCGGGGGTTCTATTTGGCCAACGAAGGCGCCCCCTGCCACGCCGATGTGTTTCTCCACGGCACCGACGCCGGGAGTTACGGCGTTTTTCTGAACAGTCCCGAAGGCTCGGTGGTGAATTTTATGGCCTCGCAGTTGGTGCTGCTGGGAGCTACCCCCAACGGGATTGTGGCTTCCGGCAACGCTTTTGCCGGAGACGCCCGCTTTTACGGCGTTCTGGCCTGGGGCACCCACGAGGGGCCGACGGCAGCAATTGAAGGAACCGGCCGGGTTCTGCTTCAGCAGGTGCACACGGATAACGGCGTGTTTCGGCTCAATGGGGGAACCGTTCGGGTGGAAAATTCCGTGATTCGGCAAAAATGGAATCCCCAGTTTATTGTCGGGCCCGATGTAAAATCCGTCAAAATCTACGGTGTGTGGGCGAAGGGCGGTTTCAAAATGGAAAATCACGCCGGCGATCGGGTAGAGGCGGACTACAATTTTCAGCAGAGCCGGCACGGGGTGGAACTCAAGACGGGCTGGGAGGATAGCGATCCGCCGGACGATTGGGAAAATACGCTGTACGGATTGGAAGTCCATCAGCCCTCGGGAATGCATTTTCAGTGTGCGGCAGAAGCTTCGGATTCCGCCCACAGCGGGAAAAATGTTCTGGGGGTTTCGGCGGAAGACTTGCCCAATCCGCTGGCCGCGCTCTATTTTAAGATTTTTCGGGTGTTCATTCCTGTTTACTCTTCCACCGAACTCAGCTATTTTCTTCGTCCGAAAGATGACGGGGGACGCGGCGTCCACATCGATTTGCTCTTTACGGACGGCACGCGCCTGTCCGATTTCAATCCCGTTGCCCGGGATTCCATTCCGCTGACGGCGGCGCGGGGTGAAATCGGGACGTGGCAAAAAGTGGTTTGTCCGGTGGGACAGTACGCCGCGGGAAAAACCGTCCAAGAAATTTTGGTGGGAGCGCAAAATCCATTAACAACCCGATTTCACGCATTTCTGGACGACCTGACCCTGGAGACAGCCCACCGCCTTCCGGAAGGCTGGCAGGATGCCGATATTGGAAATGCCTCTCCCCCCGGTTTCGCTGTTTTTGACCGGGGTTCTTTTTTGGTGACTGCCGGCGGCTACGGTCTTGTGGGTTACGCCAACGACGCCTTTCACCTTGTTTTTAAAAAAATTAAGGGGGACGCCACGCTCACAGCTCGCTTGGACCAATTGGACGATGTGGGCGGAACGGCCTTTGCCGGAATCATGATGCGCGGATCCACAGCCGGGAAAGCCCCCTTTTTTGCGATTTTTTCCCAACCGCGCTACGGGGTGTTTACCAAGTGGCGGGCCGCTTCGGGAGCCAGTATTCAGTCACGCGGCCACCGCGAGATTTCCCCCAAACCGCCCCTCTATTTTCGACTGGTTCGAAAGGGAAATCAGCTCGCCAGTTTCTATTCTCCCGATGGCACCACCTGGAACGGCCCCTTGTTTCAAACAACGATTGCCCTCGATTCGACCGTTTTAGTGGGATTGGCGGCCAGTTCCGGTCCCCTGGCAAAAACAATGCGCGCCGCCTTTTCGAGGGTATCTGTGCTCAACTATGATATCACAGGCGCAAACAAAAAAATGGACAACCGGATTCCCCAAACGCTTGAGCTGGAACAAAATTATCCCAATCCCTTTTATTCACGAACGGATATTTGCTATGGATTGCCGAAGGCCGGGGCAGTCAAGATAATGATTTTTAACCTGATGGGGCAGCGGGTGCGTTCTCTGGTGCAGACCAGACAGGAGGCTGGTTTTTATCGGATTCGCTGGGACGGAACCAATGACGCCCGCCAGGCGCTTCCCAACGGCGTCTATTTTTGTCTGATGCGAGCCGGCCACCGGACGCTCATCAGAAAAATCATCCTATTCAGGTAGTCGCAGGCTTTATGCCTGCGGCATTTTGGGGAGGCGCACCCGTAAAGGGTGCGGTTACGCAGGGAAAACATGGCAAATGGAGGGGTGATATCTCTATAAAACAAAATTTTTTAAATAAATTCAAAATAATGTATTTCGTGCTTGACTTTGGAAATAAAATTTTTATATTAGAAGCGAAATCAATAGGATTTTAAAACCTGCCCAAACGATGATAAACATGTTTCACTCAAATAAAAAATCAAACCACCAAAAAATCAATGGGGTCATGGGGTCTTATTTTCCGGTTGGGTGAAGGGAAGACGTGTTCGATGCTTTTTGAGGTTCTGTTATCCCACTTCCCAAAAAGGGTCAAGGAAGCGGGAAGAATAATCTATTGGGATTAAATCCGTCCCGTACGGATTTGGAGGAGGTGATGAACCTTTCCAACTTATTAATGAGCCCACTTCAAACACTGTGAATGACGCACATGTCGTGAATTTCAAAATCAATGAAATCAAGCCAAAAAAGGCATGCAAGGCCGTGATTCATTTCTTTTTGAATCGGCTCATTAATAGAGTCACATATTATCCTGGAAAATGAATAACTGAGAAAGGAGGTCGCATCAATGGGTCTTCGTCAACTACGACGGATAGCTGGGGTCATCCTGCTCACTTTCTTCACTGTTTTCCCTTCATTAATATGGGCAGGGACCACAGGAAAAATTGCCGGGTATGTGCGGGATAAAAGTAATAATCAGCCATTGCCCGGGGCAAATGTTATGATAGTGGGAACCCAGATGGGAGCGGCAACGGATGCTCACGGCTATTTTTACATCATTAATATTCCACCGGGTGTGTATCAAATTCAGGCCAGAATGATTGGATATCAGACGGTGCTGATGAAAAACGTCCGGATACAGGTTGATCGTACCACAAAAGTCAACTTTTTGTTATCTCCCACCGTGCTTAGTTTGGGGAGAGAGGTTGTGGTTACGGCCGAGCGCCCACTCATTGAACCGGACGTCACAACAAAAACCAACACGATTTCGGCAGATGAGATTAAGAATATGCCCGTGCGGGGCGTGAATGACATTATGACGCTGCAATCGGGGATTATGGAAGTAATGGGCGGGTTTAATAAGGTTCCCGGTTTTGATTCCCGAGGAATTGATGATGTCCATGTTCGTGGGGGGCGGAACGGAGAAATTGCTTACATGATCGACGGTATGTATGTTGAGGACGCTATTTATGCCGGAATGGGAACCATGCTTAATCGCGAGGCCATTCAGGAATTGACCATCATTACGGGCAATTTTAACGCAGAATATGGTCAGGCGCAGTCATCGGTGGTTAATATTGTGACCAAAGAAGGCGGGACACGCTATTCGGGACTACTGGAGGCCAGCAGCGGAGAAATTGCCGGGAAATTGGGATCAAAGCCGGATGATCTTCGAGACAAACACGAACTTATCGGGTCCTTTGGCGGTCCGGTCCCATTTATTAAACGAATGAATTTTTTCTTCTCTGGCAGTCAATCCTTTAAACGTTACGCGGTTTATCAGTTTGATGATATCGTTTATGACCCCAAGAATCCGGACAAAACGACCTGGAGTTACGGGGCCTATCGAAAGGCTTTTAAATGGGATACGATTCCCGGATGGCGGGCGTTTGGGTTTAATTTCGCGTGGGATTTTTCGGGGAAATTGACCTACCGGCTCAACCCGAGCATGAAACTCATCCTGACCGATCGATTGACCGAACGCCGATTTCGAAATTTTGACTGGGCCTGGCAATATGCGCAAGCCGGGCGGCATGTGGTAACGGATCGCACCGATCAGCAGGGATTGATCTGGACCCACCAATTAAGCCCATCCACATTTTACAATATTCGAATCAGCCGTTTTTGGAAGGGGCGGACCTTCCGCGTACACGGCATCAATCATCATGAATTAACCCCCGGTCATGCGGATAAACTTCTTGAATTGGGGGCCACAAAGGATCCCCGCGGGTTTGGGCCTCAGGAATATCCGTCGCGGTACACCGTAGGGGGATTTTATGCCCCCATGCGGTTTGTTCGTTTTGATACGATGAGCGACGGGGAAATCCGGCAGGTTTATACCGGAAGCGCCACCCAGTACTGGACGCGAACCTATCAGCAAACACGGGAATTTTCTATTACGCTAACCAGCCAGATTCAGCGGCACCATCAAATTAAAACGGGAGCCGAGTACAAAAATTACGACCTTTATTTCTTGGAATTCCAATATCCCTGGATTCAAAATCCATATTCCGAGTACTACTTGAATCATCCTGAAGAAGGAAGCTGGTACATTCAGGATAAAATGGAATACGACAATCTGATTATTAATGCAGGAATACGGTTTGATTACGCCAATTCAAAGGGGTCGATGTGGGAGGATCCGACGGATCCGAGCTCACCCGTGGTTACCGGGAAGAAAAAATACCAGTGGTCACCGCGTCTGGGAATCGGACATCCGATTACGGATAAAGCCACCTTCCATTTTGCTTACGGTCACTTTTTTCAGATCCCGGAATACCGGAATCTGTACACCAACAACGACCGTGATCTTTCGACGCCTCGTCCACTGTTTGGAAACCCCAATCTCCGTGCGCAGCGAACCATCGCGTACGAATTTGGTATCCGCCAGCAAATTGGCCAGAACTGGGCCGTGGATGTGACCGCCTGGTCGAAAGAAAGCAGTGAATTAACCGGTACCATTAATGTGACCGGTTTTGATCCCCATGGTATTGGCCTGTATGATTACTATGTGATGGTCAATCACGATTACGGCAGCTCCCGCGGATTGGATATTACCATCGAAAAGCGGTACAGCAACTATTATCGCGGACAAATCAATTACACCTACTCGGTGGCAAAAGGAAATCAATATTATTCCTGGGCCGGGTACTGGAATTCGGTAACCGCAGAAACCGAACCCAAAAAGGAATATCTGATGCCCTGGGATCAGCCCCACACGCTGGATGCCAATATTTCGCTCATTTTCCCGCGGCATTTTGGGCCCCGGGTCTGGAAGTTCAAACCTCTTTCAGAGTTTTATCTTAATTTTATTGTTCGCTTGCACAGCGGATATCCTTACACGCCCACATCAGGCGGCCAGGCGCTGGAACCCAATACGGGCAGACGGCCCTGGTATTTTGACATCGATACGATGATTCGCAAGGATATCCGGATCTATGGCAGTACCAAGCTTGCCATTTTTTCGCGTATTTTCAACTTAACCGATCGAAAGAATCCTCTCTTTGTCTATTCGGAAACGGGAAGCCCCACGGATCCCGGGCCGTACGCCAGTAAGACGGCCACATCGACCTATTACGATCGGCCTCATTATTTTGGCCCGCGGCGTTCCATTGATTTTGGGCTGCAAATTCTATTTTAATCCGAAGGCCAGGCGAAACGCGTTTGAACAGTGGATATAAACCTGAGAATGATGGAGGTTTCCTCATGGACATAAAACAAAAAGTCGTTTTTCTTTTGATACTGCTGCTTGCCCTTGGCGTTTGGGGTTCCCAACAGGCGGGTGTGGCGGCAACCAAAAAATCGGCCAAAAACAGCTACCTGAAAAAGCCACAGAAAAATATTGATTTTGCGGCAGGGATTCTGGACGCGGGAAAGCTGCAAAATGCGGTTTTTAATGATGGACGGCTGGCAACCTGGAGTTATCGTCCGTCGGTGCCGGCTGCCTTTTACAAAGGGTGGTCTTATATTCCGGACTTGAGTATGATGATTGGCATCCCGGAAGATTCGTCATGGACACCCAAAAAGATCGACCCGGCCACCGGGAAACTGGTGAGTTTGGGCCCGACGGTTTCGGAGCGATTTGTAGCCGCTGACTGGGGACCGCGCGCCGGATCCTACGGCAAACTGCATTCAGGAGATGCGACCGTTGGTGATGTCATTAAAGGCACCAGCATCAGCGCTGTACCCCTGATGGCTACCAGCACCATTAAAAAGAGCTGGCCGAAGGATTCCAATGGCAATCGGTTTTGGCCGGGGCCCTGGGCGGTCGATCCGGTAACCGGCAAGGTGAACGTGGGCCAATTCACATCTGATAAAGATATCTTTTTTAGTATTACCGACTATGATTTGAACGATCAGGGAATTCCCTACGCGGATGCGGATAACGATACCATGCAAGGCTATCCCATCGGAATCCAATTGGATATCTCCGGGTATTCTTATGGCCGGTCCTACGCGGAAGATATCCTCTTTTTCCCCATGAAAATTATCAACAAGAGCAAGAATAATTACCACGGCATGTACGTAGGATTCTACATGGATGCGGATATCCCTGAGTACAATTTAAGCACAACTGTAAATGATCGAATGGATTGGATGAGCTTTATTAAGGATGAATACGATCCGGAAACCGACTCCACCTATAATTACAACATGGCGTTTATTTACGATTACCGGTGGGGGACAGGTGATTTTAGCGGAGTCTCCGATCCGGATGCCTGGAAGGTCTACGCAGCCATTAAACTGTTGGATACGCCTTCCGATCCCAACACCGGAAAACAATTGGGCATTACCGACTGGCACTGGTTTCAATGGGAAAACCGACCGGGCGTTATTGATTCCAAACGCCAGGAACTCATCCAGTACAAGGTGATTAGCGGGGACACCTCCGGGCTGACACCTGAGGAAAGCGATGCCTATTTCTGGCCTGATCCCAACGGCAATCTGGACCCTCATTTTGATTCCCCAAAGGGCATTCAAACCATGTTCCCGGATGGATTGGATTGCGTGTTTATTATGAGTTCCGGCCCCTTTGATCTGGCAGCGGGCGATACCACCATTTTTTCCTTTGCCATGATTATGGGCGACAATTTAAACGATCTTAAGTTTAATGCCCGCACGGCCCAATTCATGTACAATTTGCATTACCAGGGTGCCGATCCCCCCAAAGCACCTCACGTAACGGCTGTGCGCGGAAAAGGGCGAATTACGCTGTACTGGGATCGCGTATCGGAATCTTCCATTGATGTTATGACCGGTTATCAGGATTTTGAGGGCTATAAAATCTACCGCACCACCAGCGACCCCGTCAACAACGAATGGGGTACGGAGATCCGGGATTACCAGGGCAATGTGCGGGGTTTTATCCCTGTGGCTCAGTTTGATTTAAACGACGGCATCAAGGGACCCGATCCGCAAAACCCCTATTTCAATCTCGGAAACGATACAGGACTCAAACACTCCTGGACGGACTCTACGGTAAAAGACGGGATTACCTATTGGTATGTTGTCACGGCGTACGATCGGGGTGTTCGACCCGAAGAAAAATTCAATCCGGATCACTGGCCGCTACTGAACGCGCTGGAAACCGCGAAGGGAACCAATCCCGATGCCACACCCAATCTGGTTGAAATCGTTCCCGGACCGACCCCAACAAACTTTGTGGCGCCGACCCTTACCCTGAAACCCAAACCGGGCACACTGGGGAATGGACAAATAACCGCCACCATCATTGATCCCATGGCCGTTACAGGCCATACCTATGAAGTGAGTTTTGATGACACCACATCCCGGGGAAAATTTCTCTACAATGTGTGGGATGTCACAGACAAAAAATGGGCGTTGAAAGGGGCAGATGAAACCCAGGGGCAGGAAGGCCCGTTTTTTGACGGATTGCAACTGACGATTGTTAATTATTCAGCGATTAATCTCTTACCGGATTCTTCTGGATGGATAACCGCAACCGGTGATTCTTCAGATGTTACCTGGAAATACTCCGCAAGCGGTTTCAGCAATCCGCATAATTATGAGGTGCGTTTTACCGACAGGGGAGATACCAGCGTTTTTGTGCCGCCCCTGATTCGGGTGCCATTTGAGGTTTGGGACGTCACAACGCACCAAAAACTGGATTTCATAAGTTTCCCGGCCAAAACCGATACGACCGAAGAAATGAAAAATACCTGGACAAGCAACGATGCCTTTGTTGTTCGCGAAAAAGTGAAAGGACGGGTGCGCAGCACTTTCAGCTTTCAGCTGGACGGAACGCCGGATACCGTTATCACTCAAATCGATACGACCATTAGCGGAAGAGATACAACGATTGTAGACACCACCGTTGTTCCCCGAATCGCTCCAAAAACGGGTGATATTTTGCGTTTGGTTACAACAAAACCCTTCAAGCGGGATCGGGATGTTTTTGTCATTGAAACCGCTCACTACAAATTAGAGAAAACGGTAAATACAAAAGAACTGAAAAGAGTCCGGGTCGTACCCAATCCCTACATTGTTTCGGCGGAATGGGATCGCAATCCAAATATTCGGCACATTCAATTTCGAAATCTTCCGGATAAATGTATCATACGAATATTTACGGTGACAGGCGACAAAGTGGAAACCCTCCATCACGACAACGCCTCCCAGGGCTGGGAATTCTGGAACATGCAAACCTACAACGATCAGGAAATTGCTTATGGTTTGTACCTCTACATCGTGGAAACGCCCGATGGAAAAACACAAATGGGAAAATTTGCGGTAATCAAATAAAATGATGTCGTTAAAAACGTCCTATTTTGGAGGAAAATAAATGAAACGGATGATTCTTTCTCTTACACTTGTTCTGAGTCTGATGGCGGGTCTTTTGCAGGCTCAGGAAATGAGTCGTGTGGCAACGGCTGGCGCTCAATTTCTGAAATTTGGTGTGGGTGCCCGGGCATTGGCCATCGGAAGCGCGTATGTTGCGTTTGAAAACGATCCCTTTGGACTGTACTGGAATCCCGCCAGTGTCGCATCCATCCAGGGAACCGCATTCGGGATTTCACGAAGTAATTATTACGGAGCGATTAATCACAATTATTTATGCGGGGTTCTTGGAATGGGAGAAGGAGCTTTGGGAGTGAGCGTTACCTATATGGGAACCGATAAGATCGAGGTAACCACGCTTTCATCTCCCGATGGAACAGGCACCTATTTTGATGTGGGAAACATGGCCTTCGGATTGACGTACGCCCGAAATGTGACCAATGTGCTGAAAATGGGAATTACCGCTAAATGGGTTCGCGAACGCATCTATCGTGAAACCGCCAATGCCGTGGCGCTTGATTTCGGATCGGTTATTAATACGGGATTAGGCGGAGTCCGGTTAGCCATGTCCCTGACCAATATGGGACAATCGATGCAGCTTCGGGGCCCGGACCTTCGGGTTTCCCACGATCGTTTTCCAAACAATCCGGCGGAAGCCAATGTAAAGGCCGATCTTTTCACAGACAAATGGCCGCTCCCAATGGTGTACACAATCGGTTTGCGAACGGACATTATTGGCGGGGATGGAGAAAATATCCCCAGTCAGACACAACGCCTCACATTTGCGTTTGCCGCAAACGACGCGTGGGATGCGGTTCTTCGAGGGAACTACGGATTGGAATATGAATGGCGAAATCTGTTTTCCATCCGAATCGGATTTCTTCAGAAATATGATACCGCGCGATTTACCCTTGGCGGCGGGTTGAAATATCAAATGGGACGAACCCTGATTCAGGTCGATTATGCCTATGTCAATTACAATTATTTAGGTAACACGAATCATTTTTCTCTGGAATTTTATTATTAAATTCCTTATATTTGATGTGTTATGGCATAATCTTCTATTTTCAAGTAAAAAACTTTCCTTTTTTACCGGGGGCAAATTAAGCAATTCTTTACAAACAGCGTTCCGGATCATTTTCCTGAAAACAGGAAATGTATTTCCAATTTGGAATGATTTCCTGCATTTCATTACAAGGTGCACGTTTTTTGGGACGGTCATATTTCATTTCTTGGTTTTAAAAATTGCTTTTGAACCAAACTCCTGAAAGGAGGTGAGGGTGCACATCTAAAACCTATCCTTTTGCACATTAAACATTTGAATAAGGGAAGGGAGGTGATAAAGTCGATTTATCGAATAGTCTATTCGATATGCAATTACATTGTGAAATTAAAACGACTTAAGGAGGATCAGAAATGAAGAAAAAATTTTGGGTAGTGTTTTTTAGTTTGTTTTTAGTACTGGCATTTTCCTTGACGGCCATGGCAACTAATGCCAAAAAATACGCCGTGTTGCGTCCTGGCAACCCTGGCCATCAGAGTGATGCCATTTTTATGACAGCTGATGAATTGAATTCCCCTAATTTGGGACAGATGATCCAAAAACGTTTTGCCAAACTGAGCAAAGCCGAAGGCATTATCGATACCCTGAAACACACCTTTAGCGGCGTCAATTTCGGGTTTGCGGATGGCGACACCATGGCGGCCTTTTTCCGTCCCCCCGCCGGATGTATTGTGAAATCGGTGATCATCCAGTTTCAAAAATGGAGCAGCCAATTAACCTCGGCGTTCAATCTTTCCATCTATAATTCCAATTACCACGCAACCGAAATTCCTGCCGATAAACTGTACGGCAATTTCAGCCCGATCAATTTGGGATGGTGGGATGCGTCCGGGAATTGGGTGCCTCAGGTTCCGTACAGCTTTTATCCCCTGGGCGATTTGCTGTGGGGCGATTTCCCCATTAGTCTGGACCCCAACAAAGATGTTCAAACAATTGAAACGCCCATGATTTATCTGGGATATGAACCGGACGTTGGTCGCAATGATTTTATGATTGTGGGCCGGCCCGTAAAAGGCAGCGGTCAGGATTACACCGGTATTCCTTCCGGCGCCGTTGGCGGCAATCCATTGTACCTTGGCTTCAAATGCTATCATACCGGCCGAATCGGAGAAACAACCACACCGTCCTGGTGGATCCGGGAATACGGCTGGACGATTTGGGTGGTGGTGGAATTCTATGAAAATACCAAGCCGACTATTGAAAGTATTGCCCAGTTGCCCAACACCTATAAAACCGGCCCCTTTACGGTAACATCGATGATTAAGGATATCGATGCCAATGATGCCAATCAGGCCGGTGTGGCAGAAGCCTACCTGCATTACAGCACAAATGCCACAACCTGGGATTCTGTCAAGATGACCGGACCCGCTACTGGTGGAGAATTTTCGGCTGATATTCCTTCCGTACCCCCGGATTCCTGGGTTTATTATTATGTGACGGCCAAAGATCCTCCGGGATTGTACTCCACTACAGCCGACGCCCCCAAGAAATTCTGGGTAGGGAAATCCACCGATGCTTCTATCTTTCTGTTGAATCAGGGCGGCGATTACGGAACCGTTTTTGATTCCGTTTATGTGTCGGATTTAAAGGCGCTTGGATACAAATTTGACCACATGTTCGGTACGGTCGATGAATCTGTCTGGCTGCCTCAGTATACAACATGGATTGTCCCCGCCGGCGGACGATCTTTGCCCACGCTGAAGGACACATTGGCCGACAACAAATTCAAAGATTTTCTGGATGGCGGCGGAAATCTCATGCTTTGGGCAGATGAATTAATTGGAACGTACTATGGATGGCCGGGTGATACCCTGATGACGGCCCCCGGATTCTTCCATGATTATCTGCATATTGCCGAGGCTTTTAGTGACGCACCCTATGATATGATTCTGGATGTTCCCGGCGATGGCTTTGCCGATGCGTTAACCGATACCATTCATCTCACGTTTCCGGCCAGTGTGCCCAATTACTGTGATGCCATTACGCCTACGTCGGATGCAGTCAAACTGTTTACCTGTACGCCCGATACATTTGTTGACAGAAACGGGGCCAATGTAAACGGTGCCGGTCTCAAATACGACGGGTCTTACAAAGTGGTGTTCCTGCCCTTTATTCTGGGTACGGCAGATGAGAATGCCCGCCAAACCATCCTGAAGAGCGCTCTGGATTTCTTTGGGGTCGGAACAGGAGTAGCCGAAAACAACGGAACCTCGCCCTTTACGTATGAATTGGGCCAGAACTACCCGAACCCATTTAACCCAACCACAACGATCTCTTATAGCCTGGCAAAAGCCGGTCAGGTAAATGTGGCGGTTTACAATTTAATGGGTCAGAAAATTGCCGATCTGGTAAATGGCTACAAGGCTGCCGGTTCCTACCGGGTGGCCTGGAATGGCAGAGACATGGCCGGACACAATGTGGCCAGTGGTGTGTATTTCTACAAGATAAAAGCCGGTGATTTTACCATGACCAAAAAAATGGTTTTGATGCGGTAACGTCATCTGGTTTAACGGACGGATCTGTTTCTTGTGGCGGAGGGCCGGAACGGCCCTCTGCCGCTTATTTTTGGTTCGTCCAAAATGCACCATTTCCATTGAGAATGTGCAAAAAAACGTATTCTGTAGTATTAAAATTCGTTTAAAATTTATGAGTCTGTTCTAAAAAGCCTTTGCCCGTTCATTTCACGACTCCACGCGAATTGATTTTATTGAAATTAATTGTGTGTTATTCGTGATTCTTGGAGTGAGCTCGCTTGATGTGTTTCAATAAAGAAAAGCTATCCTCTGGCTGAAGTTTGTTGTAATTCAACTTACGTTGGCGCCATGGGCGGCTCGATTGGCTTGCACGAACAGAACTCACGTAGCGTTTTTGGCCCTAATTCAGCATTTTTCAAACCCGGTTTTGAGAAGGTGCGGCAACAATCCCGCGGCTTTTAGAAAAGCGATACTCGGGAAAGCATGGAGAATTTATGAAGAATAACTGGCTCCGGCTGTGCGTCGGAATTTGGTTGGGAGGTGTTCTTTTTCTTGTACAAGGATTCTCTGCGCCATCTTTATTAGGCTCCACAAAAACCCTTACACGATATTTTTCTCAGGAAAAAATCCAGTTCAAAAAATGGAATGGATTTGACGTCGTCTCTTATCCAAATGCAGAGGTGACACGAAAACCGGGCTTTCCCCAGTTGCCGGTTCAAATCATTCGGGTGCCCGTGCCTTTCGGCAGCCGGATAAATTCTGTAACCGTGCTCAGACAGCAGGTTGTTGAAATTCCGGGCCGCTACCGGATTTTGCCTGCCCAACCTCCCCGGGTGCTTTCGGATACACGTCCCATTTCTTTTGTTCCACCCGATCCGGTTATCTACCGTTCACGGTCTCTCTTTCCGGATTCCAGCCTGAGGCTGGGAGCGGTGGAGTCTTTTTTTAATCAGTTCTTTGTTGAGGTCTTTATTTACCCGCTGCGGTACCGGCCTTCAGAAAAAAAGCTGTTTTTGACCCGGTCTCTTTCAATTGAAATCAATTACACAGAAAATCCCTCTGCGTTTTCGGAACGTCCTTCGGTGAAATGGCCTCCCGAAATTCAAAGAGATCTCAATAACTTTTTTGACATCCAGTCCCCTTTGTTGCCCGATCTCTCGTCATTGAAAAGATCTTTTGGCGAAAATGACTATCCCTACCTGATTATTACGGATGATTCGTTGGTGTCGGCTTTTCGGCCGCTGGCGGACTGGAAAACCCGGAAGGGCCTTCCCGCCAAAATCCTGACTACACAATACATTGCCGGAAAATATTACGGTCGCGATCTGGCCGAAAAGGTAAGAAGCTGCATCGGATTTTATCATCAGTACAAAGGTACCCTGTGGGTGTTATTGGGCGGCGATACGAAATATGTTCCCCTCCGTTACGCCTGGGCAATGGATTGCGAAGCGCACTACGCTCCCAATGAGAATAATATTCCCGCAGACCTTTATTTTTCGGATCTCGACGGCATCTGGGATGCCAATAAGAATGGAATTTTTGGGGAGGTTAAAGATCGAATCAACATGTATCCGGATGTCTTTGTAGGGCGTTTTTCGGTAGATTCCAGGGAACAGGCCCGGGCGTTTGTGAATAAGGTACTGACCTATGAAAAAAATCCTCCCCGGGACTATGAAACCAAAATGCTGTTCCTGGCCATGATTTTGTGGCGAGATCCCTTTACGGACTCCGGTGAAGGAAAAAATTTTATTGACCAGGCCTTTGTGCCCCCCCGGTTTGATCCCATTACCAAACTTTACGAATCCCTGGGCAATGAGAGTGTCCAATCGGCCACGGATGCCATGAATGAGGGGTACAACATCATTAATCACGATGGCCACGCCTGGTACAATAGCATGGGCATGGGGAATGGTTATTTTGGTCTATGGGATGCAGATCACCTGAAAAATGCGCCCCGATATTCCATCCTTTTTTCAATTGGATGCTGGCCGGGTGCATTTGACCACGACTGCATGGCCGAGCACCTGACCCGAAATCCGAACGGGGGCCTGGTGGCCTTTATCGGGAATTCCCGTTACGGGTGGGGATCCCCCGGGAACCCCCAATATGGTTATTCGGACCGGTTTGACCAGCAGTTTTTCAGGCAGATATTCAAAAAGGGGGTGTTTCACATTGGGGAGGCTCTGGCACTGGCCAAAGCCAGCCTGGTGCCCTTTGCCCGGCAGGAAAATGTGTATCGCTGGTGCGAATATGAAATCAATCTTTTTGGTGACCCGGAAATGCCCATCTGGACGGATAGTCCGCGGAAGTTGACGGTTCACCTGCCCGCGGCTGCTTTGAGGGATTCCAGTGAAATCGGCATTACTGTTCAAGACAGCCTGACTGGAGACCCGGTTTCCCATGCCCTTGTTTGCTTTCAGCAAAAAGGGCGGTTTTATTTTTCGGGCTACACGGACCAAACCGGGCAGATGTCCCTTTTCCTCAAGAACCTGACGCCCGATACGAGTCTTTCTCTCACCATTACCGCTCACAACTACTTGCCCCTCGAAAAACGGCTGCCAGTTCGAACCCGGGGTGCTTTTGTTCGGGTAACGGCTCTTAAAATAGATGATTCCGACGAAAATGGCGACGGGATTTGGAATCCCGGAGAGCATGTTCGGTTCGAGGGCACACTCCGGAATTTTGGCGATGAGGAAGCCAACCCTGTTCGTATGGTTTTGCATTCCAACAGCCCCCTGATTTCGATTGCAGACAGTGTGTTGGAAAATTTTCGACTGCCTCCGGGGGATTCGATCACGTTTAAAGGGTTCTCAGCCGATCTTTCGAAAGAGGCCCGAAATGGGGACATCGTTCCCCTCGTATTTGCCCTATCAAAAAATGGGGATCCTCCCTGGAAGTCCTTTTTCAATGAACGCGTGGGCACGCCCGTTGTGAAGATTTCTCGTTACCGCGTGGATGATCGGGCAGAAGGAAACGGTAATTTTGTTCCCGATTACGGCGAACATTTTACACTTCGATTTTATCTGGAAAACTCAGGATTCGGTTTTGCCCGGGATCTGACCGTGGATATTCGTCCTGATTCATTATGGCTGCAATTGGATCAACACCATTTTGAGGGACTAACCCTTTCGCCGGGATCCGAGACCTACGTGGAAACCAAGGCTTACGTCAATCCGAGTCCCTTTACGCCGCCCCGAACGCGGCCGGTTGCGGCCTTTCCTGAAGAATTGGTAGAAATTACCGCCCGGAATTACCAGACCACGGATACCGTGCGCGTAACGGTTGGGAATCCTGGTTTTAACTGGAAGCCGGGCCAGGGATGCGTTATCCCGTGGGATATGGGCGGCGACAATAATTTGTGGCATTTGTCCAGCAATCGTGTCCATGGAGATTCCCTGAGCTGGTACTGTGGAGATGAAACCTCCCACCGCTACGTCAACAACATGGATGCCTATTTGCGCACCCTTCCTTTTGTGTTGGATCAAAAATCGGAATTGACTTTCTGGGCGTGGTACGATGTGACGGTTTACGGCTCCGACGGGTTTTATGTAGAGGTCAAACCGGATACAGCGACCCAATGGAAAATACTGGATTTTATCGGAAGCGGCGGGGCGCTGCAGCCGTTTTTAATGGGAAACGGCTGGCTGCGTTATGGATACGATTTGTCGGATTATCCGCCCGGCACGCAGGTGCAGGTGCAGTTTCGGTTTGTAAGCGATGATAAGGATGTGGCGGAAGGGGTGTACATTGAGGATGTCTCTGTACATACCCAATTGGAAACAGATGTTTCACAATCCGGGTGGGATACGGCGTCGAAAGCGCCGGTTCCCGGTCATTTTGAGGTTAAACAAAACTATCCCAATCCCTTTAACGGCCGGACGGTGATTCAATATGATTTGCCCGAGTCGGTTCGGGGAGGTGAATTCGATATTTATAATATTCTGGGAGAGAAAATCGTTTCCCAGACCATCGGATCACGGCCGGCCGGCACCTATCATTTATACTGGGATGGCTGCGATCGGTACCATCGGCCGGTGAGCACGGGGGTTTATATCTACCGTCTCCGCCTGGGACGTTTTCAATCTGTAAAAAAACTGTTGCTGACACGGTAACTATTTGGAAAACAACCCTGGATTTTGTCTCTGAAACATTCTTCGACGGAAAAAACGTTTGAAAGGCTGGCATGTGTGAGAAAATCCGAATTGGGTCAGTTTTGCATAGTGGAGAAAATTCTGATCATGCTTTGATCGGAACGCAGATACCCGTATCCATCTGTTGATATTGGGGAGTGTTGAATCATTGAAATGGAGGTTAGGCAAAGGCATGAAACGATTATTTTCAGTGGTATTGGCTGCGTTGTTCTTGTTCCAGGTGAACAGTTTTGCTGAAAAACCCGCACGTCATCAGATAAAGAACTACCTCTTCGATGGACGGGGTTATGTTCAACCCCATAGAATTTTGATTAAAGTAAAATCACGTGCCGTTTCTATGATGAGAGGAATTTCATTCCGGAAACCGATGTCTGTAACGGGATTGACTTCCGTGGATCAGAAATTACAAAAGTTTGCCCTCAAATCGGTTAAAAAATACCTGTTTCACAAACCCATTCCGTTAGGGGTGCCGGATGATATCGACAGAATTTACGAAATTCAATATGCTGCCGATGTTCCTCCCTGGCAGGTTGCACAAGAGCTGGAAACGGATCCGAATCTGGCCTATGCCGAACCGGTTCCCGTATTTGTACTGGATGCCACACCAAATGATCCCATGTACTCTCAACAGGAACATCTTCCTCAAATTCATGCGCCGGAGGCCTGGGATGTGGTAAAAGGCAATGCCGATGTTGTGATTGCTGTAGTGGATTGCGGTGTGGATTACAAGCATGAAGACCTGGCGGCCAATGTGTGGGTCAATGAGGCCGAAAAAAATGGCCAACCCGGCGTGGATGATGATGGAAATGGGTTTGTGGATGATGTGCATGGTTACGATATTGCGGAAGGGGATCCCGATCCCATGAGCCCCCCGCCGGATCCCGATGGATATTATTCCCACGGCACACACGTAGCCGGCCTGGCCGATGCCGTAACCGATAATGGCGTGGGTATTGCAGGATCAAGCTGGAATTGCCGGTATATGGCCGTGAAATGTGCCAAAGACGATTCGCCTCGGTTTATTACCAACGGATATGAAGGGATTACCTATGCAGCAGATAATGGTGCTGACGTGATAAATTTAAGCTGGGGCGGTGGCGGCTATTTCAAAAGCGGACAGGATATTATGAATTATGCCTATAATAAGGGCGCGGTGGTGGTCGCCTCGGCCGGAAATGATCCCACATCCAAGCCTCATTATCCTTCTGCGTTTCGTCACGTGCTCAGTGTGGGGGTTGTTGACGCCCACAATCAGAAACCGGCGTGGGGTACCTGGGGGGTTTCAGTCGACCTGATGGCACCGGGGTATGAGGTGTTATCTACGCTGCCAGGCAATAAATATGGCCGAATGTCCGGAAGTTCCATGTCATGCCCGGTTGCAGCCGGAGTCGTTGCTCTTGTGAAGTCGGAACATCCCGGCTGGTCTCCCGACAGCTTAATGGAACAGGTGGCGTTTACGGCGGATAATATTGATGTTGAGAATCCCGGCGTGGCGGGTTTGTTGGGCGGTGGGGTGATTAATGCGTATCGAGCCGTGACAGAAAAGAATCCCACGCCTCATCCTCCAAAGCTTATGCTGACAAGTACGGATATTTCCGATTCCAGCTTGGGAAACAACAATGGGATTTTTGAACAGGGAGAAATCATCACGATTCAGGCCAAATTTCACAATTATTCCATGGGTACAGGCACCAATCTGTTGTTTTTTATGGATGCAGGCAGTGATTCCAGTATTGAGCCTCTGAATTCCCCGATTTCTGTGGCGTTTGTAGACAAGGAATCGGATGTGACCTTGCCTGAGAAATTTTCCTTTTTGATCAAAAACGGGGCCAAATCGCACATGGCGAAAGTGGCTCTGGGCTACACCTGTGATCAGGGATATTCACGTGCCGATACCATCAGCATTCTTATCGGGAAAACACCTATTCTTCTGGTGGATGACGATGATGCTGAGAATAATGTGGAAGGCTTTTACATTTCAACCCTGAAAAAACTGGGTGCAAACTATGGAATCTGGGATCATACAAAAATGGGAACGCCTTCCGGAAAATATCTCTCCAATTTCCCGATTGTGATCTGGTTCTGTGAGTGGGCGTTCCCCAGCCTGGATCCTTCCGACCGGAATGCCCTCAAAGCCTACTTAACGAATGGGGGTAATCTTTTTCTCTCCGGGCAGGATATTGGCTGGGATTTAATGGATGCCAGCAGTACCAATCATACGTTTAGTTCCGAGCAGTTTTTTACCACCTATTTGCATGCTGACTATATCGCAGACGATGCGGATGACTATCGCGTAAAGGGTGTTTTTGGGGACCCGATCGGGTCTCGTTTAAAATTTGAGATTAACCAGCCTGGCCGTGACGCAACCAATCAGTACCCGGATGTCCTTGCTCCGGAAAAGGATGCTTTCCCGGTTTGGCAGTATGAAGTAAACGGGGGATTCGGAGGGGTCCGTTATTCCGGGGATTATAAAGTGGTTTATTTCGGTTTCGGTTTCGAGGCGATTGATGCACCAACGTCTATCAGTCAGGCCTCAAAGGTCACTGAAAATCGGGAAACTGTCATGGCCCGGGTGCTGGACTATCTTAACCCCTTGATTGTTACGCCCTTGAAAGATTCAGAAAATACGGACGTGGCCTTTCCGATAGAAGCCATTCTAAAAAGTGATACCATCGGATTGAACGGAGTGAATTTGTACTGGAGATTTCGGAATCAAACGGAATTTCAAAAAATTCCGATGAGTCGAAAGGACAGAGTATTTGATGCTTCCATTCCCGCTCCCCACAAATCGGCACATATTGAATATTATCTGGAATTGGAAAACACCTATTATAACTGGCAGGCTCCTCCGGGAGCACCCGAGCATCTCTACCGCTTCTATGTGGGGCCGGATACCGTGGCTCCCAAAATTGCCTATGAAAAACTGCCCAATGTGTTGAACGGAGAGAGCCCCTTTTCGGTTACGGCAAAAGTAACAGACAATATTGGGGTTGATCCCAATTCTGTTTTTGTGCACTTTCGGTCCAAATCGACCCCCGAAGACAGCATGGAGCTCAGTCTTAAAGCAGAATCCGGATTGTTTACGGGAGCCATTCCTCCCGTTGTTCCTTACGGGGACACGCTCTTTTACTGGTTTTCCGCAGCAGACAAATCGTCTTTGAAAAATCGTGCCTTATCCGATACAAGTTATTTTCTGATTGGTCTGGATGATTTTGAAGGAGGGCTTTCGAATTGGTTCGAAAATCCCCCGGGCTGGGGACTGGATGAAACGTATGCTCATTCGGGACACTTTTCTATTAACGACAGTCCGGGAAAGACATACGGTTTAAACGAATATACGATTATTGAAACCAATTTTGAATTCGATTTTTCACACACATCAAAGGCCATGTTAAGCTTCTGGACAAAATATTATCTTGAATTTGATCATGATTTTGGTTATATTGAGATTAGTTCAGACGGCGGGACGACCTGGGAACAATTGGGGGAAAAAATCGGGGGAGTATCCACACGGTGGAAAGAAATCAGGCGTTCCCTCACACCTTTTACCGGTCCGGGATTCAACCATGTGAAATTGCGTTTTCGGATGGTTTCCGATAATCATCAGGGACCTCCATTCATGGGGTGGTTTATTGATGATGTCCGGGTATTTGAAGGTGAGGATCTGACAGATGTTGCTTCTGAAACAAATTCAAACCAACTTCCGAAACAATGGGAAGTGTTGCAAAATTATCCTAATCCTTTTAATCCTGAAACAAAAATTACAATCCGAGTTCCCAAAAAACAATTTGTACAGATAGATATTTACAATACTGTTGGTCAATGGGTAGCAACCCTTGCAAAGAAAAACTTCGTTCCCGGAACCTATCAGTTTGTCTGGAAGGGAGCCGATGCAAGGGGGAATTCGGTTCCATCCGGAATCTACTTTTTGCACGTCAGGGGCAAAGCATTCAATCACACACAAAAAATGATTCTCATGCGGTAAAAAAATGAATGAAGGAGGTGATGAATTTTCTTGATATCCTGGAAAAATTAAGAAGGGAGGTGATGTGTGAGAACGTGCGCATTTGATTCTCAAGTGTGCGCGAGGGAAATGACCCGTCATTTCCAAATTAAAGCGTTTGCGTAACAGTTAACCAAAACGGAGGGTATTAACATGAGTAAAAAGTTGTTTGTATTGACAACCCTTGTCATGTTTGTTGTTTTTAGTGCATTTACGGCATTTGCCTCGAATTCTGCCAAGAAGTCCGTGGTGAATGCAAAAAAATTATCTTCACCTAAAGCATCCATCAGCATGATTCGTTCAAATGGAGACCGGGTGAATATGGCAGCTACGCCCTTGTTCTCCGATGATTTTGAGGGAACCCAGGATTCATGGTGGCCGGATGCCAGCTGGAATAATACCGATTCACCCAACGGAGGCCGGGAGTTTTCCCAGTCTACATGGGAATACACCGATGCGGAATCCTACAGTGCAAGCCATAGCTGGCATAACTTGACCAATGTCAACCAGCATCTGGATTTCCTGATTTCGCCCGTGTTTCATGTTCCGGCTGTCGTCACCATTGACGGCGTAACCAGTGAACTCAAGGGCGGCTTTATTAATTTCATGGCCAAAATGGATTCCACAAACGGTGCCGTGCTTCGTGTTTATGTAAGCGATGCCACACCCTTGTGGAATGTTTCGGATGCAGATCCCCATTCAGGTGCCAATAATTACAATATGACACAACCCGATGTGCCGCAGATCCGCCAGTGGCTTATTTCCCCGCAAATTGATCTGACTTCAGCCACAGCACCCAAATTGTCGTTCTGGCACAATTACATCACCGAATTGGAATGGGATTACATCGCGGTTGATGCATCAACAGATAGTTTTCAGACCTACACCAATTTGGCCGTTTACACGGGTGAACAAAAAGATTACGTAGCCGATACACTGGATCTTTCCGCCTTTGCAGGAAAGAAAATATGGTTCCGTTTTCGCTATACTTCAGATGAAGGCTACACGGAAAAGAACGCCCACTGGGATGTTGACGACATTCTGGTATCCGATGGCGCTGATACGATTTTCTATGACGGTGCCGAAGGAGCCACATCGCCATTCACAATGGCCGGTTTTGGCGGTGGCGATCCGAATGGTATTGCCGCAATTAACTCTCCCATTGGCGATTGGACAAAAGTCGATCTTGGGAACATTCTTTTAAAAGCCGCTAAACCCGGTTCAGATGTTCGGATGGCGTTTCAATGGTCAACCGCCGGACGAAATGTTGACGGAACAGGTATCTACATTGACGACGTCAATGTTATTCCCATGGGAAAACAACATATCGACGTGGAAGCCATTGGTGCTGCCGGTCTGACCCAGGCTCGTCTGGGTGTCCCGTTGAATGCACAAGTTGTTATTGCCAACGTGGGTCTGGATACACTGAAAGGCCGAATTACTTGGACAGCCAAGGTGATTGAACACCTTGAAGCGGCTGATGGTTCAGACAGCGCGGTTGTTGTGGGCAATATGGTGGGTTTGAAACAGGTCACGGCTTTTGCTCCCGATACCAAGATGTTCGTTGAGACCCTGGAAAATACCCGGTGGACACCTATGGAGCCGGGCAATTACACCTTCGATGTAGATGTGATCTTCAATGGCGATACCTATATGGCCAACAACAATGCCAAGGTCGATTTTGAAGTTCTCGGCCCTCCATTTGCCATTCCGGTATATCGTCAGGATTTCGAACCCAGAGCCGGTGAAACCTCTCTCGAGGATTTCGGCTGGACAGTAGACAATAAAACGGATCACGGCTGGGTGTACGATTCCTGGATTTATGGCATGGGTCCGTCAATTTCTGGCTATTTCTATGGATGGACAGGTGATTCTGCCAGTGCGGCCATGCCCATTGATGCCACCATCACCAGCCCGGTGATTGATATTTCGAAGGTCAATCCACACAATGTCCTGTTCATGAATTGCTATATCTATTTCCGCCCGGGTCATGGGGGTCTGTCCGCTCCGTGGGGCACGCAATTCAGCGATATTTCCGTGGAATATTCCGTGGATGGCGGTGCCTGGCAGAAGGCCTTCTACTGGGCCGATGACGACACCCTGCCCGGTGATATTAATCGCTGGCCGCGTACACCGGAAGGTGTTCCTTATTGGCATAAAACGGATTTGGTTCTCCCAGGCGCTGCCGGCGGCGATCAACTGCAAATCCGTGTCGTATTTACATCGGATAATTCCTACGTCTTCGGAATCAACTTTGATGAAGTTGTGATCTACCAGGGACTCATCAATCCCTTGTTAGGCAAGGTAATGGATGTTCCGAATGACAATGGAAAACAGGTTCGCCTGCGGTGGATGCGCTCCTGGAATGATCTGAATCTGGTTCCCGGAGTAAGTTTACAGACGCCTGTTACGCATTACAATGTGTGGCGGGGTATTGAAGCCAATGGTGCAGAGGCCAGACATTTTACAACCACAAAAGAGATGCTCAGAAACGCTTCCGAAATGAAAATCGGTGATAAGGTTATTATCGACGATCATCACATGCTCTGGGAATTTGTGGGCAGCGTTCCGGCAATGGGATGGAAGTACTATTCTTACGTGGCACCCACCACGGAAGATTCCCTCGAAACATCCTTTATGGTTTCTGCCCATACGGTTAATCCCAATATCTTTGACTATTCCAACATTAGTTCGGGTATGTCCGTTGATAATTTGGCACCCCACGTGCCTGGCGGATTAACCGGTGCCGAAATGGATTTCCATGCCGTCATCGGATGGAATCCGGTTCCGGATGAAGACCTGATGTTCTACACCGTCTACCGGAAAGATGCCAATGGCAATTGGGTGAGATTAACCCGTACCACGGATAACAGCTATGTGGACACCAATGTGCAATTGGAAAAAACATATTACTATGCCGTAACCGCTACGGATTTTGGCTGGAACGAAAGCGAAAAATCTCCTGAATTGCCGATATTTGTGACCAGTGTGGATGGCAAGCTGACCAATGCGATTCCGACGGATTATGCATTGAATCAGAATTACCCGAACCCGTTCAACCCAACAACGGAAATTCGGTATGCCATTCCGAAGAGCGCCAATGTGACCATCTCGATCTACAATGTCTATGGTCAGAAGGTACGCACACTGGTTGCCGGACAAAAATCTGCCGGTTACTATGTGGCCACATGGAATGGTCGTGCGGATGATGGACATGAGGTTTCTTCGGGTGTTTATTTCTATGAAATCCACGCCGGAAAATTCACCGCAACCAAGAAAATGACATTAATGCGGTAAATCTTCTATTATAAGAAAGCCATCCGGATCTCCGGGTGGCTTTCTTTTTATTATTTAAAAGGCCCAAGTGGGAGGAAAATATGTATCGTAAGGTTGTTTTGCTTTTAAGTGTCTGGTTGATAGGAATAGTTTTGGCAGGCTGCGGCGGAAATTTGAAATCACTTACTCAGCCGCCTACCTCTGAAAATACGGTTCTTATCATCGGGCAGGTTATTCTTGAAAATAATTTTTATAACACAAACCAGACGGAAGTGGTTAAAAACGGAATCCAGGTGGCGGTGATTGGACAGATCGAAAAAAATGGCAAGAAAAAAATTGTGGGATATTGGGCCACTACGGATGAAAACGGCTATTTTTACCTGGCAGATGTTCCCAACGGAGTCTACAATTTAAAAGGGATTAAGGGGGTGGTTTCCCGGGGAACACTGGTTACGATTACCAATCCCCTTAAATATACAGGAAGTGTGTTTCAAATTCAACCGGGTGAAATTGTCATTTTCGACGGCCGATTTTTCCCGTTTAAACCCCAGAATAGAATTGTAGATTTGCAGCACAATCTATTTGTTATCGATAAAACAAGTGAGCGCACCGGAAGCGTTAATCACATGGCCTATCTGTCATTGAAGAATGCCAAACTGGTGACCGGCGAGACGATTACCGAGCCCCCCGTTCCAAAATATTTTCTGGAAAAGTACCCCACCAGTCCCTGGAAACCCTATCTGGAAAAACTGCTGGAAAGCGAAGCACGAATGGAAGCAGAATGATCATCTGCACAGAAAAGCACATGCAAACAAGATGAATGTGATCCTTGCGAAGGGGCCAAACCTTCGCAAGGATAGTGCATCTAAATCTTGATGGTTTCAGAGACCGGGTAAATAGGTGGGTTGCCCCTTTTCTTTTTCCAACCAGACCGGATTGGAATAGGCTGTTTTTCCGGCATGGGTTTTCACTTCAACACGCACGTAAGCCTTTGGTTCGTTTAGCGTGATCTTTCTAAAAATTACGGCGTCATATTCGGAAGTCGCCGTTGTCTGATACCGTAATACGGTTTCGTGGATTTTGTCCGGCATTTTTGAAATGCGCCCCAGAAGCAGTCGAATGGTTTGCGGTTTTCCAAACTCCGGTGTGGAGACTATTTTTGCGTGTATTTCAAAGGTGAAACCCGAAATGGTGTCCCCCATTTCCGCTATGGCCTGCACGTTGTTTTTTACCCGAAGGTGAATAGCGGGGCCGTCGGTAATAAAACACTTTCCCGATTTTAGCGCTTCTAAAATACCTCGAATGGATAACTCCTTGGTAAATACTCCTGTCCGCTTTTCCCCCAAAATCTGACGGACCATTTCTTTCATTTTGAAAAAGGGAAAGCTGACCTGTCGAAATCGATTAAAATTGCCATGGG
>JAADHR010000162.1 GCA_013151735.1 Calditrichota bacterium
AATCCGCAGGCGTAAAGCCTGCGGCTACATCATTCATGGAAACCTTTGCCCAAACGCCTGTCACCGCGCCCTAAAGAGAAATCTTTTTTCGGCTTCCGGGCTTTGAGATCGGAATACCCTTTTTACACAGAGGACATTCTTCAGGACGATAAGTGATTACGGGCATTTCCAGAACAGCGTATTTGGGAACATTAAATTTGATCCGGTTATCACTTCGATCCACGATAAAGCCTGTTCCCACAATATGCGCATTTTCTGTCTGTAAAAGTTTGATCAATTCACGAACCGATCGTCCGGTTGTGAGTACGTCTTCTACAATGAGACCCTTTTCGCCTTCTTCAATATCGAACCCTCTTCGCAGGGTCATTTCATCGGTTTCTTTTGACCGTTCCGTAAAAATAAACCGGGTTTTAAGAGCTCGTGCCACCTCGTGCCCAATAATGAGTCCCCCCATGGCCGGTGAAATGACAAAATCAATATCGTAATCGTTAAAATATTCCGCAATATCCGTCCCCAGTTCCTCGGCATATTGAGGATATTGCAAAACCCTGGCACACTGAAAATACTGGGAGCTGTGCAAACCGGATGACAACAAGAAATGTCCCTCCAAAAGTGCTCCCGTATCTTCAAATATTTTAATAATTTCACCCTGATTCATTTTCGTACCTAATCCCTTATTTTCCCTTTATTCTGTGAATTCTTGAAAAATAAAATCTATCAAGGTGTCGTCCGAACAGATGTTCTCTACATGAGATAGGCATTAATTTCATCCCGCAGCTTCTCAGCGGCTGCACGGGATTTCTGTGCAAAATCAAAATCGTCAGAGTGGTACAAAATGCCGCGGCTGGAATTAATCAGGAATCCGCCATTTCGTGAATCTCGCGCATTTTCGACGGATAATTTCAAATCACCCCCCTGAATACCGACTCCCGGAATTAACAGCGGCAGGTCCGGGGCGATGGTCCGAATCTTCTTCAAATGCTCCGCTTTGGTGGCACCCACAACCAGGCCGCAGTTTCCATTTACATTCCACTCAACCGCTTTTTCGGCCACCTTTTCAAATAAAAAGTTCTTGCCATCTGAAAAAAACTGAAAGTCCCCGGCACTCTCGTTGGAAGTTAAACAAAGAATAAAGACCCCCTTGGTCTCATCTTCCAAAAACGGGGCAATCGCATCGTACCCCATGTACGGATTAAGGGTAACGGCATCGAAGGAGAGTTCTTTGAAAAAGGCATCCCGATATTTTCGGGAGGAATGGGCTACATCACCGCGTTTCCCATCGGCAATTTTAATCACGGAATCCGGCATCACGTCCAGTGTTTTTTTCAAAGAGCGCCAACCCTGAACGCCGTAGGCCTCATAAAAAGCCATATTTAATTTGTACGCCGTTGCGATGTCTGATGTCGCATGAATGATGGATTTATTAAATTCCAAAATCGGCGCTTCAAAATCTAACAAAAAACCGGGAATCCGGTCCATATCCACGTCCAGGCCAATGGACAGAAAGCTCTTTTTCTGTTCCGAAAGGACTTTCAATCGCTCGTTAAATGTCATTGGGCCTCCGTTTTTTCTAAAAGTTAAAATAAATTGCCGTAAGAATCAATAAAAATTTATTTTTTTGTCTTTGATTATTTCTTAATTTTTATTATAATTAACAAGATTTTAAATGGATTCAGGAATTACGTTTCTTTAGCCTGAAAAATTCATTGGCCACAAAATCATGAAGCCACAAAGGTTTAATAAACCAAAAGATAAATAAGTATTCATTGAAACAGGACTTCAAAATGACCTCAGAAAAATCAATCCGGGTGCCTTACGTTCTATTATCCGTTTTCTTCGGGGGATTGGCCGCGGTTCTTTTCAGCCTTCCAACAGCGTCTTTTTCTTCTACGGTTTTTACGATCCTCCAGCTTTGCCGAAATGCCATTTTATTGATTTTTCTTTATTTTCTTTTTGAAAAATCCTTTTCAATGGAACTTTACACAAAAATTCTCCTGGGATTAATCCTGGGAGCGGTTGCCGGACTCTTGCTCCATCAGTCGATTGTGGAATTCAAACCCGTGGGTACGGCTTTTATTCGGCTCATCCAGATGGTCGTGATGCCCCTGGTATTTGCGTCGCTTTTTATTGGAACCGCAAGCCTCGGGGATATCGGCAAGATGGGGCGAATTGGTGGGAAAACCCTGATTTTTTATCTGCTCTACACGGCCTTTGCGGTGGGTGTTGGACTTGTTTTGGCCAATCTTTTTCAACCGGGCAGCGGGCTTCCCGAACATATTAAGACAGCTCTCATGCAAAACTACAGTGCTCAGGCCGGATCGAAAGTAGCCAGCGCCGCAAAACCCAGCATTGTGAACACCTTTCTCAATATTATCCCCACCAATCCCTTCCAGGCACTCAGTCAGGGTGTGCTCTTGCAGATTATTTTCTTTGCCATCTTCGGAGGAGCCGTTACTACCATGATTCCCTCCGAAAAGGGGAAACTTCTGATTCGTTTTATGGATGCCCTAAATGATCTCATGATTCAAACCGTTCACATCGTAATAAAAGTGGCACCTTACGGGGTTTTTGCTCTCATTGCCAGCGTGGTTGGCAGTTTTGGAATGGAGATTCTGGTCTCTCTGTTGAAATATTCCCTCTTGACTATTGCAGGACTTCTTTTTCTTAATTTCACCTACCCTTTTGTCGTGCGTATTTTGGGAGGAATGAAACCGGCGCAATTTCTAAAGGGTATTTTACCCGCCCAATTGGTGGCATTCAGCACCAGTTCCAGTTCGGCAACGCTTCCCGTAACCATTGAAGTCAGTGAAACCAATCTCGGGGTGCCCAACGATATTGCCAGTTTTGTACTTCCGTTGGGTGCCACCATCAACATGAACGGAACCGCCCTCTATCAGGGAATATCCGCTTTGTTCATCGCCCAGGTTTACGGAATGCATTTAACGATAGGGGACCAGCTCATTATCGTTCTTACAGCAACGCTGGCTTCAGTTGGAACGGCCGGTGCCCCGGGTGTGGGTATGCTGATGCTGGTTATTGTTCTTAAACAAATTGGCATTCCGTTGGAGGGCATTGCCTTAATTCTGGGTGTGGAACGGATTCTGGACATGTTTCGCACTACCATTAATATCACGGGCGATACGGCGGCCGCGGTGGTCGTGGCGGCATCCGAAGGAGAACTGAAAATCCCCGGCGCAGATTAAATCCTTAAAATTGAGGAAATTGGAATGTCCAAAAATCTGAAATGGATAACCGTCGCTTTCATTTTGATCGGTTTTATTTTTTTGCGGGAACAGACGTCTCTCATTCATTTCAACACCTCGGCCAAGGATTTCGGATGGTGGTCGCTCCTGCCCGCATTTCTGACCATTGTCCTTTGCTTTCTTACCCGGGAGGTCATTTCTTCTCTTTTTCTGGGCATTTTTCTGGGCGGAATTATCAGCGGCCACTACAACATCGTACAGGATTTTTTGATCCCCTCTATCGGAAGTAAAAAATACGGCGAGATTCTTCTGGTTTACCTGTGGAGTCTTGGGGGACTCATCGGCATCTGGACGCGCACCGGTGGGGCACAGTATTTCGCCGAATTGGCTGGTAAAAAAATCGTGCGCGGGCGTAAATCGGCCAAATTTTTCGCCTTTCTTCTCGGACTGCTTTTTCACCAGGGCGGAACCATCAGCACCATTCTGGCGGGCTCCACGGCCAAACCCATTACGGATGCCCAGGGCGTCAGCCATGAAGAAGTGTCGTACATTATCGATTCTACGGCGTCGCCTGTTGCCACACTTCTTCCGTTTAACGTCTGGCCCATTTACATTGGGGGACTGGTTGTAGGAACCACACCGCTGTTTGCCAGTCTGGATGTGAGCAAAACGTTTCTTTTCAAGGCCATTCCTTTTAATTTTTACGCTATTTTTGCGGTTCTTTTTACCTTCCTGTTTTCAATTGAAAAACTCCCCTGGTACGGGAAAAAAATGAAAGCCGCAATGAATCGGGTCAAATCCACCGGAAAACTGGATCGGGACGGTGCCCAACCCTTGATCTCCAAAGAACTCACCTCGATGAAAATCCCCGATGATTACAAACCCAGTTCCTGGGATTTTTTACTGCCGATCGGGGTTTTACTGGCCGTTTCAATTGGCCCGTATGTCCTGTACGGAAAACTCCACGTGTCCGAGGCTTTTGTTCTCTCGGTGTTAACCAGCATTTTCCTGGCCCTTTACAAAGGGATGCCTCTGAAAACAATTATGGAGGGATTTGTTGACGGCTGTAAGGGCGTAACAATCGGCGCCATTATTCTGGGACTGGCCGTTACACTGGGTGCGGTTTCCAAAGAAGTGGGAACCGCCAACTTTCTTATTCGAACCACGAGCGCTCTTATTAATCCCGTTTTTCTGCCGGCCATCCTGCTGTTTGCCACCATGGTAATCGCTTTTTCAACGGGAACATCCTGGGGCACGTACGCCGTGGTTTTTCCTATCGCCATGCCTCTGGCTTACGCGGTGAATCCAGATCCGTTTTACAATTTACTCTGTTTTGCCGCCGTAACAGGCGGTTCGGTTTACGGGGATCAATGTTCTCCTATTTCAGACACGACGATTCTTTCGGCCCTGGCGACCGGCACCGACCTCATGGACCATGTCACTACCCAATTGCCTTTAGCCACTGTCGCCGCCGGGATCGGCGCCGTGTTGTACACCGTGTTGGCGCTTCTTGTGGTTTAAAAAATTGTTTGTCACAAAGTCCCAAAAACGCAAGGAAAAACTCCATCCTTTGTGGCAGATTAAAATTGATTTAGCAAGGAGATTGCACAGATGTTGAAAAAGAGGCTCTTTCTTTTTATCTTTTCGGTTTTCTTAACAACGGCCGGCTTTTCGCAACCGCTTCAAACCGTTGCCGAAAAAAGCCATTACACGGCTACGTCAACCTCTGCGGAGGTTTTTGAATTTTTGCACGCACTCCAGAAAAGAAGCCGGGAAATCCGGCTCACAACCCTTGCGACCAGCACGGAGGGAAAGCCGATCATCATGGCTATTCTGGGAACGCCGCCGCCGGAATCGCCTCTTCAGGCAAATGCCTTTGAAAAGCCTGTGATTTACGCCGAGGCCAATATTCACGCCGGCGAGGTTGAGGGAAAAGAAGCCATGCTGGCCCTTATGCGCGATATTCTTTTCGGAAACCAGCACGCGCTCATCGAAAATCAAATTCTGCTTCTTGTTCCCGATTTCAATCCGGACGGCAACGACAAAATCAGCAAAACGCACCGTACCAATCAAGTGGGACCCAAACAGGGGGTCGGCGTTCGCCAAAATGGTCAGGGCCTGGATTTAAATCGGGATTTCATTAAACTGGAAACCCCCGAAGTCACCGGGCTTGTCGAACAGGTGTGGAATCGGTGGGATCCGATGCTTTTTGTGGATATGCACACAACGAACGGCTCCGATCACCACGAGCCGCTCACCTGGGCCGGCCCTCACAATCCCAATATGAATCCCAGTATTTACAGGTACGTCCGGGAGAAAATGCTCCCCCGCATTCAGAAAAAGCTTTTTAGCGAAAAGAAAATCCCCTCCATTCCGTACGGCTATTTTAGGGATCGGACAAATCCTGACGCCGGGTGGGTTACATTTGATCATAAAGCACGATACGGCACCAATTACGCCGGACTGCGAAATCGCTTCTCTATTTTGGACGAGAATTACGCTTACGCGGATTACCACACGCGGATACGGGTCGCTTATGAATTCCTTCGCGAAATTCTCCAATACACTCACGATCACGGCACAGAAATGAACGCTCTGATTCATCGGGTTGATCGCGAAACCATTGCCGCGGGAGCAACATTGGACACGACTCGTAACCGTTTCGGAATTAAGATTGAGGCGCTTCCTTTCAAAAAACCGTTAGCGATTCAAGGCTACGAATTCACGGTTTTGACCGACTCGACCGGCAAAAAACACTACCGGAAACTGTCCGGGGAAAAGCCGTACCACCCGTTATTTTACGGAAATTTTACCGTTACACAATCGGTTCCGCTCCCCCGAGGCTACATTCTTCCCAAGACACTTCCCAAAATTATCGCCAAACTCCGGCAGCACGGTATCATTGTGGAAAAACTGTTCGCTCCGGCTGTGCTTCGGGTTCAAACATTCCGATTCGCCAAACTCTTCCCCAGCAAATGGCCCTTTCAGGGGCACTGGCTTACGCATGTTGCCGTTACCGCCCGCACCGAAACAGACACTATTCCTGCCGGCAGCTACTTTGTTGGAATGGATCAGCCTCTGGCACCCCTGATTGCCACTTTGCTGGAGCCGCAAAGTGACGACGGACTTTTGGTCTGGAATTTCTTCGACCGATACCTGACCGCGGAGTGGAGCCGCAATTTGGGCCGTTACCCTGTCTTGAAGGTTTTTGACCGGGCTCCCCGTCTTCGGAAAATAATCCGGTAAAAAAAATCCCCGTCACTTTGAAAGTGACGGGGAATTCGACAGGCCGACCGAACACCCCCTTTTACTCTGGCATCCAGCTCTTTAACTCCGACAGCCGTTTCTCGCGATCGGCTGCAAAACGTTCAATGCCTTTCAGAATCCAGTCGGAAGAGATGTGGGCTTCCTCGCAAATTTCGTCCACCGTTCCGCCCGTCCGCCAACGGCTGTCCCAATCTGCCGAAAGCGAATAGTCCGGCGTCACCGGATTTTTTATCCAGGAATTCATCATCCGAAGCGAGGCATTGGTAATAATCATGGTATCCATCCATTCTCGCCTTGAAATAATGCTCTCCCGGGTGCTTTCGGACTGACGGTCGAACAGTTCATTGCTAATGGCCGCCACAATTTTCACATTGAGGCCCGCTTTGTCCAATTCGGGCAAGATTTTCACTAAATTATTTGTCGTGCTGGTCCCGCGAATGATGACGACACCCATCTTCGGCTGATCGGGCTTGTAGTCGCGTATCAAATAGGCCCCTTTGGCCGCTTCAAAATGCGATGCCATTCCCAGGGCTTTCCGATCGGGCAATTCGATGGGCGGGCGGGTAAGATGCAGAACCACAATGGGGACATCCTCTTTAAGCGCCGCCCCCAGCACAACCGGCACCTCGTTGTATTCCCAGGGGTGCACATTGATGATCTGCCTTTTCGGAAAAAGCTCACCTACCTCCGGCGAAAAAATGCCAAAATGTGTACGGGAATCATCGGCCGTTTCCGGGCCGGAATGCCCGGCAATCCAGATGAGTTTTCCCAATTTGAGATCACAATCCTGAGCCATCTGACTGTACAAACGCATCATCCCGTACTTCAAATAAGCAAATGAGCCGTACGTGGAGAAGGCTGCATAAAATCCGTCAAATTCCTCAAAGGGATTTTCAGAAAAATTGACCGACACCAGTCCCGCACCGATTCCGGAATTGGCAAATTCGGTAATTTCCTGAGGAAGCAGTGCCCCCAAAAGATTTTTATCCCGATGGTACCACCCAAACCCTTCAAAATCACCCCACTTTTTGCCAAAACCGGAAATGTTGGTCGAATCGGCCAGATCAGCAGAAGCGGCAATGAAAAGGGGGCGGCCCCATTTTTTGTGAGCGTAGCTGTTTATCCAGGCACCCCAGGCAGCCAGACCCTTTCGGTTGGGAACCTTCGAGCCGGGCGGGAGATATATTTCAGCAGGATAATTTTTGTAATCGTACAAAACGGGATCGCTAAAAGGAGATTTCTTTTCAGTTTTCAAAACAAATTTTGAAGATTCCCGGGGAACCGATTCCCCGATCTCCGTCAGCGTATCTGCAATATAATCAACCAGGGACGAATTCTGGCGAAGAACATCCAGAACGACGTTAATATTCTTCCAATATTGCTCCCGCTGAGCCTCTTTTGTTTCCGGAGCGGGCTGGCCAAATCCCTCAAATTTCACACCATATTTTTCCTGAAACGGTTTTTTGGTTTCCCAGAAGATTTCGGAATTCATCGGATGGGGAGATCCGTGGGACTTGTTGTCATATTTCAAATATCCCCGGCCCTTGCGGGTTTTCATCCAGCCGACATTGGGAACCTTTTCGGGATTTTCACCAAAATAAAGCTGTGTAATCATTCGCGTCAGGGGTTCCCATTCCGAGCCCTTTTCCGTTCCAACCACGCGCCAGCCGTGCGGACGAAACCACTCATCCGGCGTGCCGTAAACCGTTTCTTTCAGCGGATGATCGTCAATCCCAAAGTTATTCCAATCAATCACGTAGTACAAATTGTTCAAACCCAGTGCCCAGGCAGAGTTCATTGTTTCGTGGTTCGCCCCCGGGGTGAGCCCCGCATCCCCTTCAAAACCGATCACTTTAACCTCGTCCATCCCGGCCATTTTGAGCGCCAGCGCCGCACCGGCAGCCGCAGGCGAACCGTGGCCGGAGGGACCCGTATTGAATTTCAGAAAGAGGGTTTTTCCCGCAAATTCTGCGTGTCCGGGCAGGCCCCCGTTGTGCCGAAAATCCAAAAGGTCTTCGGGGCGGACAATCCGCTCATCCGGAACCCGATAATCGGCGTTTTTCGTACGGGAATATTTCGCGTGCATGGCTTCACCCAGAACGGTGAGCGTGGCGTAAACCAGAGGAATGGTGTGTCCGGCAATCAGTACAAATCGATCGCCAAAGCGCTTTTCGGGATGGCGGATATCCCAGCGCATCCCGCCGCTGAGAAGCGTTGCTACCAGGGCATGAACCTTTGAGCGAGAACCGCCCGGATGCCCGCTCTGCCGATAATTTAACATCAAATCTATTAATTGATCGATTAAATCCTTCACGACCTCCCACTGATCAAAATGCCGGGAAAGCGCTTCGTATTTTTCATCCGCAAGCGTTGAATTCTGTTGCATACTCACTCCTTTTATTCCGGGTTAATATTGGCGAAAACAAACTCTTTCATCCGCGCATTCGCGGCAACAACACCAGAATTTTATTTGCAATTAGAACGCCTCACAAAAATTAATCAAACCGGCCACACTTTTGTCCGAAAAGAAATCTCCCTTTTCTAACAGATTAAAAGTCCAGAGTTTCACCAAAACCCAAAACCTGGGCGTTGTACCCATTATCCTGCACCTTCTTCACGAACTCGTTTGGATCGGCTTTGATCACATCGAATGTGTTGTAGTGCATGGGAATGGCCAGGCCGGGCTGCAAAAATTCAACCGCCTTAACGGCATCATCGATGCCCATTGTAAAGTTATCGCCAATGGGTAAAACCGCCACATCGATGTCATTCATTTCGCCAATGAGTTTCATGTCGTAGAAAAGGCCGGTATCTCCCGGATGATAGAGGGTGCTTCCGCCCAGCGTCAGCAAAATTCCCACAGGATTACCGGTGTAAATGATGGTATTTCCGTCAATAACGGCTGAGCCGTGGTGAGCGATGGTCATTTTGACGCGGCCAAAGGGAAACTCGTGAGCACCGCCAATGTGCATGGGATGCACCTGGGCGCCCTGCATTTCGCAGTATGTGGCCAGTTCAAACGGAGCAATAATTGTGGCGCCGTCCCGTTTGGCCATTGTGATGCCGTCCCCGACATGATCGCCATGCCCGTGGGTTAAAATGATCCAATCAGGATGGATATCCTCAGCCTTGACGGGCGCCAGTGGATTGCCTGTTAGAAAGGGATCAATGGCAATGGATGTTCCTTCATTTTCTACCAAAAAGGCCGAATGACTTAAATAAGTTAACTTTGGCATGGTACATCCTCCCTTTATTTTTTCGTTATGAAAAAATGTGTCTTCTAATAAATTGACAAAAAACACTTAAAAATCAAGCCTTTTTTACACATCTCCGCTGGTGGGGCGCAAAACAATTTCTTCCGGCGTTGCCCGCACATCGGCATTGCAGGCAGACCAGACCACTTCGGCCACATCCCGGGGACGCATCATCCGGCCGCGATCGGGTGTTTCCTCAAAATCATTCCAGATGGCCGTGTCCGTCGCGCCGGGAAGAACGGCCGTCACCCGAACGTTGTAGGGAATCAGCTCCTGCCGAAGAACGCGGGTAAAACCCAGCTGGCCGAATTTTGAGGAACAATAGGCGGAACAATTGGGAAAAGCCGTGTTTCCGGCGACCGAAACCAGGTTCACAATATGACCGGATTTTTTCTGCATAAATTCGGGTAAAAAGGCTCGGGTAACCAGAAATGTCCCCGTCAGATTGGTGTTCAAAATGGTCTGCCAGTCTTCGAGGGTCGTTTCCCAGGTCGGTTTAAAACGGGTTACCCCTGCGTTGTTAATCAAGATGTCAATGGTCCCAAAGGTTTCCATGACGGCGGTTTTCAGCCGAATCACATCCTCCGGTTTAGAAACATCACAGGTTATCGGCGTGGATTGACCCTGAATTTCGGCAGAGGCGATCTTTAACTTCTCAGGATCTCTCGAGGCCAAAACCACGCGGGCCCCATTTTCTGCAAAAAGCCTCGCAACCGCCAAACCAATGCCTTCGCTGGCTCCGGTTACGACCACAATTTTATTTTGAATGCGATTTTCAATCATGGCAAATCTCTTTCGATTACGCATGATTAATTAATCGCAAAAATTCCTCCCGGGTGGACGTACGGTTGCGAAAGGCCCCGTACATGGCACTGGTGGTCATAACGGAATTCTGCTTTTCCACGCCGCGCATCATCATGCACAGGTGCTGGCCCTCCACCACAACGGCCACACCCAACGGATGCAGCACATTCTGAAGCGCATCGGCAATTTGGGTCGTCATCCGCTCCTGGACCTGAAGCCGCCGCGCAAACATGTCCACAATCCGCGGAATCTTGCTGATTCCAATAATTTTTCCATTGGGAATGTAAGCGATATGAGCCTTCCCGAAAAACGGCAGCAGGTGGTGTTCACACAAGCTGTAATAGTCAATATCTTTTACAATCACCATTTCGTCGTATTTTTCCTCAAAAAGGGCCCCATTTAAGATTTCTTTCAGATTCTGTTTGTAGCCCTTCGTCAAATATTGAAATGCGCTTGCCACCCGCTCCGGTGTTTTCAAGAGCCCTTCCCGATGCGGATCCTCACCCAGCTTTTCCAGAAATTCCCGTACCAGTTTTTCCATTGCATTCAATTCCTTGCTTTCTTTTATTCCCCCCGATAGGTGACGAAATTGTTTCGCGACTCGTACAATTTTATCTCGTACAGTTCCCCTTCATCTATTTTATCTGCCAGAATCTCCCAAAATTTCATGGCCAGGTTTTCGGCTGTGGGAATCACCTCCTTCAAAAAAGGCACATCATAATTCAAGTGCTTGTGGTCTACTTTTTCCACAATTTCTTTTGTCAGAATTTCCTTTAGCCGGGTCAGATCGATCACCATTCCTGTTTCCGGGTGGACATCCCCCCGCACCGTCACTTCCAGGTCATAATTGTGACCATGCCCCAGAATATTGTTACACAAACCAAAAATCTCCGCATTTTTTTCATCCGAAAAATCGGGATTGTACAATCGGTGGGCCGCACTAAATGTTACACGTTTGGTCACATAAATCACGCTTAAAAACCCTTTCTTTCCTTCCCGTTTGAACGATATTACAGAGCCATCATCTGCTGCAGGGCTTTTCGGGCCCCTGCTACCACAGATTCCGACAATTCAACGACATTTACCTCTCCCAAATTCTCCAGAACATACAGCACATCATTAGGGCTGACTTTCCACATGTTCGGGCAGGGTGATTTTGCCAGAGGCACCACGGTTTTATCCGGATTTTCGTCGGCCAGACGTGTGACCAGATTGATTTCCGTCCCGATAACAATAGTGCTGCCGGGGGGCGCTTGCCGTACATAATCGACAATAAACTTGGTGGATCCGGTAGCATCGGCCTGTTTCACAATGGAGGGATCACATTCGGGATGAACAATCAGCCTGGCATCCGGGTAAGTTTTCCGTGCCTGATCCACGTGAAATTTCCGGAACCAGGTGTGTACGTGGCAGTACCCTTCCCATAAAATCACACGCGCCCGGCGAATAGCCTCTGGTGTGGCCCCTCCGCCGGGAACGCCCGGATGCCACACCACCACTTCCTCATCCGGAATTCCCAAAAATATCGACACATTTTTGCCTAAATTTTTATCGGGAAAGAAAAACACTTTCTCGGACTGCTCAAATCCCCATTCAAACGCCTTTTGCGCATTGGAAGAGGTGCACGTGGTTCCCCGATGTTCTCCGACAAAGGCCTTCAACCCGGCACTGGAATTCACATAAACGATGGGGGTGACGTTCTCCGTATCGATGACCCGGCCCAATTCTCTCCAGACTGCATCTACCTGGGAGAAGGATGCAAAATCCGCCAGGGGGCACCCCGCATCCGGATCGGGGTGAATCACCTTTTGATGGGGTTTTGCCAGCACGGCGGCACTCTCGGCCATGAACCGAACTCCACAAAACACAATAAATTCGGCCGTTTCAAGATTCGATGCCCGGCGAGAAAGATCAAAGGAATCGCCTACAAAATCGGAAATCCCCACAATGGATTTCCGCTGGTAGTGATGACCCAAAATCACCAGGCGATTACCCCATTTCTTTTTGATTTCCTTAATTCTCTGGATGGCTGCCTTTTCGTTGATCGCTTTGTAGGTTTCCGGTACGTTTTTTGTGGATACGGGCATGGTCTATTCTTTCATTTTTTCAAATTACAAGCACTGTTTTCGAATGCTACAACGCACAGATCTGTTATATTTTACTGATTATTTTGAAAGAATTCAAATAATTTTCAGAATAAAACGTCACACCTTCCGAATGGATTTATGAGCATCCGGCACTCTTTAAGTGCCGGGGACTTTCATATCAAATCCATCAATAGGGATAAAAAATATAAAACAAAAGCGAAAAACCGGCCAGTACCCACAACCCGCCTGGAATTTCTTTCGTCCGGCCCGAAACAATCTTTACCAATGGATACAACACAAAACCGGCGGTCATGCCAATGCCGAGATTGTAGGTAAAGCTCATCAGCACAATGGTCGAAAACGCCGGAATAGCCTCCGTTAAGTCACTGAATTTGATCTGTGTGATGGGAGAGAGCATGAGCACACCCACAATGATCAAGGCGGGACCGTAGGCCGCCGCCGGAACAGCCGTCAAGAATGGAGCAAAAAAGAGGGCCAGTAAGAATAAAAGGGCCACTACAACAGCGGTTAAACCCGAACGTCCACCGGCTTCGATCCCCGTAGCCGATTCAATATACGTACCCGTCGTGGTTGTTCCAAGCAGAGCACCGACCACGGTTGCCAGGGCGTCGCAAAGCATGGGCTTTTCAATTTCCGGTAGATTCCCATTTTCATCCAGAAGACCCGCCTTAAACGAAACCCCGATAAGGGTTCCCAGCGTATCCACAAAATCCATTACAAAAACCACCAGCATCACCGCAAAAAATCCCCAGCTCAGAGCGCCCCAGATGTCCAGCTTCAGGAAAATGGGACCCAGACTCGGCGGCAGGCTCACCCACTGTTTGGGTAAATTGGCCACCCCCAGGGGAAAGGAAAGAAAAGTAACCACCAAAATGCTGATTAAAATGGCTCCTTTGACGTTTTTAATCATCAAATAGCCCATGAGCAAGAAACCGAAAATGGCCAGAAGAACGGAGGGGCTGCCCAGATTTCCCACCCGCACCGGGGCACCGGGTACCCCCAAAACCACAATTCCCGTTTCGTTCAGGCCGATAAACGCCAGAAACAGCCCGATTCCCACCGCAAAAGAAATCTTCAGGCTTTGCGGAATTGCATTAGCCAGCCAGCTTCTCATCTTAAAAAGGGTCAGCAGGGTAAATAGCACACCGCTGACAAAAATGGCTCCCAGTGCCGTTTGCCAGGAGTAGCCCAACACCTTAACCACCGTGTAGGCGATAAAGGCGTTTTCGCCCATGTACGGAGCAATAGCAAAAGGACGCTTGGCGTAAATGCCCATCGCCAATGTTCCGAAAAAGGCACTTAAAATAGTGGCCACCATCGATGGCCCAAAGGGAATGCCCGCCACTTGCAAAATTTTCGGATTGACCACAATGATGTACGCCATGGTCACAAAGGTCGTAAGCCCCGCAACAATTTCCCGTTTAACCGTCGTCCCCAACTCATCCAG
>JAADHR010000163.1 GCA_013151735.1 Calditrichota bacterium
TTACTTTGCTATTTGATTTAGTTGGTTCTTGATAAATGATACTTTTTAAGGTAAAAACAATCCATCACACCGCCAGAGCCTCATTCAATTCCTCAATAATCTCATTCATCTCATCGCCAAACAGTTCATACATTTTACCAATACCCCCGTGGGCGTCAAATGGTGCTAAGTTTAAATCCTCTTTTTCAAAATGGATGGAAGCCGCCACATGTTCTTTAATCATGCGCAGCCACTGCATCTGTTCTTCATTGAATTTTGGCGCGGCGCCGGCGTGCTTGCCAAAAACCCAGCGCTTGAAATTCTGATCCACGGTTTTGTCATAAGGCGTTAGCACCTGGTCAATACCCGTTACCTTACGAATCAGCGAGACCAGTGCAATCAGTTCGTTTTTGGGGCTATGCCCGTTTACCTTTTCTAATTGTTCATAAGCCTGCCACACACGCAACGGCGCAAGGTGGGGCTTCTGCGACTTGAGAACATCCAGCACTTCCTTGAGCATTTTAAAGGTCAATTCCCTGCGGCGATAGGGCTGATTGTAAAAAATCTGTAATGCAATCATCTCTTCCCGATGCGCCTCCAGAAAAGATTTGAATTCCTGTATAATTTCCCCGGCGTTTTCTCTGGATTGTTTGTCCCAACCGGCATATTCCACGCGATCAATATTGATATTGTCAATAATCTGTTCGTGCACCTTCCGTACGTCTTCAATAAAAGTGTTCAATTCGCCGGTAAAGGTATCGGCAGCCTTGCGGATTAAATCCTGCTGGACGTTTTTTAATTGTTCTTCTGTGGGAAACGCATGCGGGGCAATGTCAAATTTTTCCCGGGCTTTTTCTTCAATTTCATCCGGATCAAAGGCATTTAAAAGCTCATGCACAACTTGATTGATGGTTTTGCCGCCCGCTTTTTCCCTGAACTGTTCCTTCTCTTTCTCGGTGATCTGTTTTTCCAGCCGTGCCAGGCGGTTGGCTAAAGAGAGCATCACATCTTCGTTTTGCCCGGCGCCCATCATTACCGCATTGAGCAAATCTTTCAGCGGCACAGATTTTTTTCGCTCCAGGGGACGACTATCGGTTTTCAGGCTTTTGGTCACGCCCACGGCGTCAATAATCACAAAATGCGTTTTTGAAGACGTAGCCGAAGGGGTTACTTTTTTCAAGTCGTCATATTCCAGCGTTCGCGTACCCCTGCCTTTCATCTGTTCAAAATAATTGCGGCTTTTCACATCCCGCATGAAAATCAAGCACTCGATTGGCTTCACGTCCGTACCGGTGGCAATCATGTCCACCGTCACGGCAATACGCGGATAATAATCGTTACGGAACTGGGCTAATACCGATTTGGGATCTTCTTTGGAATTGTACGTCACTTTTTTGCAGAAGGCATTGCCTTCGCCAAATTCCTCCCGTACGATTTGAATGATGTCATCGGCATGGCTGTCGGTTTTAGCGAAAATTAGTGTTTTGGGGACTTCCTTTCTGCCGGGAAATATTTCCGGCAGGCGTTCTTTAAAGGCGCGAATCACATTGCGAATCTGGCTGGGATTAACAAAATCCTGGTCTAATTGTCTGGCGGTATATTCCACCGGTTCGTCCAATAGTTCCCAGCGTTTTCGGCGACTGAGCCGTTCCCGTTTTTCCACATACTCCTTTGCGCGAATCCTTGCTCCGTTTTTGGTGATTTCCGTTTCAATAACATACACATCATACCCCACATTCACGCCATCGGCTACCGCCTGATCGTGGGAATATTCGCTCACCACATTTTCATTGAAAAAAGCGAATGTCCGCTTATCCGGTGTGGCGGTCAGACCGATCAGAAAAGAATCGAAATAATCCAGAACCTGTTTCCATAAATTGTAAATGGAACGATGGCATTCATCGATGACGATGAAATCAAAAAATTCAATGGGGATCTTTTCGTTGTAAACCACCGGAACAGGCTCTTTGGGAATCCATCCTTCGTTGGGATTTTTCTCTTCGGCTTCTTCCGGTAATTCTTCGTCTTTCAAAATGGAATAAAGGCGCTGAATGGTGCTGATGCAAACCTGACTATCCGTAGCCACGTAACGGGAACGCAGCCGCTGCACATTGTACAGTTCTACAAATTTTCGATTGTCGTCATTGGGAAGGTAAGCCATAAATTCCTGTTCAGCCTGCTGACCTAAATTTCTGGTATCTACCAGAAATAAAATTCTTTCGGCATGGGCATATTTAAGCAAGCGGTAGATGGAAGTGATAGCCGTAAATGTTTTTCCGGCACCGGTTGCCATCTGAATTAATGCCCGCGGTCGATTTCCTTTAAATGATTTTTCCAAATTTCGAATCGCAGTAACCTGGCAATCGCGCAATCCTGTTGGATCTAAATCCGGCAAATCAAGAAGCCTCGCTCGCAGTGATTTTCCCTGTTTCAGCCAACGGAGAAGCGATTCCGGGCGGTGAAAGCTGAATACTAAGTGTGAACGTGGTTTGGGATCACGCAAGTCGGTAAAGCGCGTGACTTCTCCGGTGCTTTCATAAACATAAGGAAGACGGTTATTGTTAACGTATTTTAATTTGCTTTTAGCGTAAAATTCTGCCTGTTCTTCGTGAACTGTGAGTCGGTGACCTTCTTCTTCGCGTTTTGCTTCAACAATGCCTGCCGGTTTTCTATTAACAAATAAAACATAGTCAGCCGGGCCCACATCCGTAGGGTATTCGCGTACGGCAATTCCTAACGATTTACTAAAATCAATATTTTCCTTATCCTGAACATCCCAACCGCAAAGTCGGAGCATTTGATCGATTTTATCTCTTGCCTTTTGCTCTGGGCGTTGATTATTAACCACTGTTTTGCAATCCTTTGTATTATATAAGCATAATTGTTGAACTAAGCCGCTGGAACAAGTGTCTGATAAATTTTACTTACAATCTGACGTACTCGGTTTAGCAAACAATCGTAAATTGGGGGTTGTTTTTAGTGTTTACAACCTCACACATTCACCAGTCCTCACACTAGCCCACTCTCTAAGCGACTGTGCAACCCACAAGTTCATCTCATCGTCTTGTTGCTCTATTATTTCTGTAATCTCACCAAATGATATCACATTATCCTTAACCGCTTCTTTTGTTGGATTGAACATGTACAACCTGAATTTCATAATTTACTTTAATGATATCTATCGTCTCATCCGGTTTCAAAACAATAAGTCCCATTTCTCGGAGTTTTACAAACAAACACCTGTACTTCTTTTTGTATCCGGTCGCTGCGCAGAATTCCCTTAAACCACGAAGCAGTTTTACGACGCCAATTCCCTTTGCTCGTTGCAAATACCAATCTTATTTTCTCCTTCTTGATCTATATCTGTTTTAAATTCTACGAATATCACAGTGGCACTATTCATACATTTTTTGAAAAGCTCATCAATTCGATTTATTGCCTTCATATTACAACGTAGCTGCCTAATTATTAGCTATACACATTCTTATATTTAATATAAAAATTTCTTCTTACAAAGCAAAAATGAAGGACAAATGTTTTGAGATACTTTTTCAACTTTCTCTCTGTCTGACTTAAGGCAAAAAATCAACTGCTTTAAATAATTTGTAAACTCCAGCTTTACGCCTCACGGTAACAAACAAACATTCCGGAATGACGGTTCGGTAGGTTTTTTCAATGATTTCGGTTTACAGAAGGGATAGCGATTTTGAAAGGCGGCGG
>JAADHR010000164.1 GCA_013151735.1 Calditrichota bacterium
AGGGGGATGTCCTTTTTGACAAAACAAATAACTCACCGCAAAAGCACCATGATGCAAAGAAAACCACCGGTCGCCGAGTGTTCAGCACAAGCGGAACGTATCGAGGCGAACGGAGAGCAATTTGAATAACCAATAATCAATATCCAATTTTTAATTTCCAAATAGTAAACCGTCCAATCAACATCCCCTCAATCAGCCACATTCATCGTCTTTCCCAGATTTTTGTAAAAATACTCAAATGCGCCTGTGATTACGATCCACGTCCCTACCGGTGGGCCCTGAATCAATTCACGAAAAGCCCCATTCCTTTTACCAATTTTTACCGGCTGGTTTTTGTAAACACCCTTTTTTCGAACCACCACAAAATAGCGACTCCCCTCCCTCACCAACGCCTCTTCCGGAACGGCCGGCGCACGATGCCCGTCAAACTGCAGACGGAATTTAACAAACATGTCGGGAACCAGCCCACTCTTTAGAGAATCCAATTCAATCCAGAGCTGGTGTCCGCCCGTTTCCGCCTCTACCGCCCGCGACTGGAAAATCACCCGCCCGGTTGCGCGTAATGAATCATTTAAAACAACCGTGACTTTCCGAGATTTCTTCAAAAAAGTGGGATCTCCAAAAAAATTGGCCACCAGCTTTAGCCGGGAAACGCCCAAAAAGTGAGCCACCGGCGTCCCCGCCCGGATGTAATCGCCTTGGGAGACGGCCAAACCGGAAACCGTTCCTTCGTATGGCGCGAGGTAACGGGTCATGGTTCTGAAAAAATTCCAGTCGCTTTTTGCCTTTTTAAGGGATTGTTTGGCCAGATAAACATCCGCCTGTAATTCCTGCCAGTGTTCCTTTGACAAAAGCTCTTGTTTGTTGAGCGGCGCCCTCCGTTGAAGCTTCATTTTTGCCAATCGGAATTGCTCTTCAGCCGCTTTCAGATTTGCCTGAAGTTCAATCGTTTTTTGATCGATCGAGGGCCCGGATAGGGTAAAAATCCACTCCCCTTTCGTATAATGGTTATTTCTTTTCAGGTTCAGGCGAATGATTCCGTCAAAGTGCGCCACCAAATCCGTGGCCTGGCTGCTTTGAATCTTTCCGTAACCCCTGTACGTGCGATAAAAAACAGCCTGTGTCACCCGGACTGTTTGAACCGGCAGGTGTCGTTCCTGCGGGGCTTCCTGCTTTGCCCTGCACCCGAGGGTTACAGCAAGCAAAAGCAAACCCAAAAATTGAGCAACACGCATGGTTATTTTTTTCCTTTTTCGTGAATTTACAATTCGTGTAATTCGGGGTTATTTTTACTTAGCTTGCATTATTCATGGATTTCAAAAAATATCAACAAAAACACTGAAAGGGAAAACCTGCCTTCTTATGTCTAAATGAACATTGTGTAACGTCTCATTTTTTAAATATTTAGTAAAATCAGTCCATTCCGGACCCTCCCTCCGGCCCCCTCCCTGAAATCAGGGAGGGGAGTCAGGGCTGGGTTCAAAAGACCGGGTTCCATTAAAAAAAGATTATTTTTTCCACAAAAATCCAAGTAGAACCTTTTTTAAGACACCTTTGTGTTTTCGTGACTTGGTGGCTAATGATTTATTCAGGTTAAAAGGTAGGAATCAAAAATGAAGATTTGATGAAGAAATGAGATTTTTTTTGAACAAAATTGATGGCGTTCATTCTAAAGAGGCTGTGTAAAAATACCGCAGATCATATCATTCCCTGGAACCCACGGGCAGGTAATTTCCGTCAATTTAACGAGTACTAAATTTTGAATAATCCCACCATTTCAATCTGTTAACCTTTCGTACCTACGGCACTTATGGTAATGGAACATCCTATTCACTACAAACATTTCGCACCTAACGGCGCTCCCATACATGGATTGGTTACTCTTTAATTAACAGCAACAAACACAGTCCCGTAGGGACAATAGGTTTGTAGCTAATAAAAAAGAACAATTAAGAAGTCCCGTAGGAATGATAGGTTAACAACTTCATTCTTGCACAGCCTCTAAAAATCGTGAATTGTACAAATGATGCCTATTAATTTTAATAAAATCAATTCGGGAAAATTCGTGAAATTCGTGGGAAAGGACTTTGGGGAGCAATCTCTTGATTGGAAAGTAATTTTTTGTCCGAACAGGATTTCTGGGCAGCAAAAATCAGGGATTCAAATGGATCACAAAGCGTCCCACACTGTACCCAATGGCGGCACCCAAAAAGACATCGGACACCCAGTGCTGATTATGGTAAACCCGTGAGGCCGCCACCAGGGTCGCTGCCGAGTACCAGAACGCCTTCCAGAGGCGATTGGACGAGGATTTTGCCAGCACCGTTGAAATCGCAAAGGCCATTGTCGTGTGACCGCTGGGAAGTGAGTTGTAGAGATTATTCACCTGGAAGGGTTTAAAATAGAACGGAGTGTCGCCCCCGTAGGGACGTCTTCGGCCAAGCCATATTTTCAGCGCAACTGTGATTGCACCTGCGTAGCCGCCAGCTTCTGCCGCATGCAATCCCAGGAGTCGAATTTTGTCATTTTTCAGCAAATACCCCGTCCCGTACAGGCCCATCACCCCCAGAACGGTAAATCCGTTTCCGTAGAAGTGGTCGGCATTGAATATAAAATCATTCGTCGGGTTTTGACGATCGAGCGCAAATTTTCTGACAGCGGAATCCAATTGAAACAGCAAACCCGTTGTTGCGACAATTCCGCTTAGTTCAATCCACTGATTGCGGTGAAACTGAAGCGGGGCACACGCAATTGATTTTCCCACGGTCAAAAAATCTTTTGTATCACTTTTGATAATGGACGGTTGAAAGAGAGAAAGATGGGGATCCACAGAGGGCACTTTGGCTGAAGCATTCGTTGACAAAAACAAACAAAAGACAAACACAAACGAATTGACCAGGCACCGATTTTTTCGTCCTAACATGTTTCTTCCAATCAATTTTCTACTCATGGGCGGCTCTCAATGAAACGTTTAACTCCAAAAATAACACACCCCTAAATCCCCTCTTATTAGAGGGGACTTCCCGCTTTTTTGTAGTGATCTGCTCTGACCTGCCTTATTCATAAATTGTTGCCACAAAGACTCCCAATCACGAAGGTCACTATCATCAAAATAATTAGCTACTTAATACTCAGTGTGTTTTAAATCGTTTCCAGTTTCAATGAATATTTATCTTTTTTTTATTCTGCCTTTGTATTTTCGTGACTTTGTGGCCAATGAATTTTTCAGGCTAAACAGACCCGGAATAAATTCCTAATTCACTTGGAACCTTGTTATGCGTTCTCTTCCGCTTTCAAAGTTATCTCAAATCGACTTCCCTTTCCCACCTCACTTGTCACGGTGATCGTTCCGCCGTGAATTCTGGCGATCAGTTGGCTGATCGCCAAGCCCAGGCCGCTTCCGCCGGTTTCCCGCGAGCGATCCTTTTTCACCCGGTAAAACCGGTCAAACAGGTGCGGTACATCCTCCGCAGGAATGCCGGGGCCGTTATCCGTTACAGAAATCTCCACACGACCGTTTTTTTGCTGGGCTTCGATCTTAATCTGCCCCCCTTCGGGCGTGTATTTTACAGCATTTTCAACAATATTGAAAACCATCTGGTACAATCGATCCCGATCGCCCAGAATAACTTGTGAATCAAGGCGCCCTATTTCAAGGGTTTGTTTTTTGGCTGCAGCCAGAACAGACGCATCCGAAACGACCTCATTGAGGAGATCGGCCAGGTTAACGGGCTCAAATGAAAATTCAGCGGAGACATTCTCCGTTTTCGAGAGAAGAAGCAGACTGTTAATCAGGTGATTCAGGCGGGATAACAGCTCCACATCGTGAGCCAACTTTTCCCTTAAATCCGCCTGGAGCCCGGCGTTGTTGAGTTCCTCTTCCCAATGGGCCCGGAGAACCGCCAGCGGCGTTTTCAATTCGTGGGCGGCGTCCGCCAAAAACCGTTGTTGACTCTCAAAGGCCTTCTGCAGGCGATCCAGAAGTCCGTTCAGGGTATTGGCCAAGGCACCCAGTTCATCGTTCGATTGAACACCCTCAATGCGTTCATTGAGATTCGTGTGACTGATTTGATTGGCTTTCCGGGTAATGAGCGTGATCGGGGAGAGCACTCTTCTGGTGATGAAATAGGATCCGAGACCAATGAGAAGGACGGTTCCCAAAATCGCAATTGAAAAAACAAGGGCCAATTTGTTTAACGATTCGTCCACCTCTTCAATCGGTCGCGCGATGGTTACCCATCCAATTTGATGATTCTTGTAATATATTTTGCGATTAAAGGCTCGAAAGGTAATCTCTCCCCCGCGATCGGGATGAACCCACTGAACCGCCTCCTTTACGGTAATTCGGGTGGTAAATCCTTCGGTGGAATTTTCCCGACTCAATGGAATGGCCAGATGCACTTTTTGGGCAATGGCTGATTTGTAAATCGGTTTTCCGGAAAGGTTGTAAATCACCAGATAATATTCCAGAAAAGGATCGGCCTTTTCCGGTTCCGCTTCCATATATTCAAATTCACGCTTTGAAGGATCGTAATTATTTTCGATAGAATTTACGACAAAATGCAAATTTTCGTCCAGCGTGGTCAGCAAAATGCGCTGCATGCCCCAGTAGACACTGAGGCTGAAAATCAGTAAGATCACCAGCGTGACACCAAAATACAGGCCGGCAAAACGATAGCCAATTTTCATTTATTTTCATCCTTCATCCGGTAGCCAATGCCCCGTACCGTGTGAATCAACCGCCGATCGGGGGTATCCCCGATTTTTTTGCGCAAATTTTTGATGTGCACATCCACAAAATTGGTCATGGTAAAAAGATCAAAGTGGTCGCCCCACACGTGTTCGGCAATGGACAATCGGGATACGACGCGATTTTTATTGTAGAGCAGAAATTCCAGGATGGCGTATTCCCGGGCCGTGAGGTTAAGTAAGTGGCCGCCGCGGCGCACCTCATGTGTGGCCGTATCCACCGTGAGATCATCGGCCTGCAACAGGGATTGTTTTTCCAGACTGGACCGGCGCAAAAGGGATCGGATGCGTGCCAGGAGTTCCGGAACGGCAAAGGGCTTGGTCAGATAGTCGTCGGCGCCGGCATCCAGACCTGCAACCTTGTCATCCACGGTATTCTTGGCCGTAAGAAGCAGGACCGGCAGGGTGAGTCCAGCCGAGCGGATTTCCTGAAGGACCTGAATTCCGCTCAATTTAGGAAGAAGAATATCGAGAACCAGTAAATCGTGTTCGTTCAACAGGGCCTGGTCCCGTCCGCTTGCACCGTCGAAGGCCATGTCCACCGTGTAGCCGTTATTTTCCAGAACATCCCGAATGCGCCCGGCGAGGGCTTTTTCATCTTCAACAACCAGAACTCTCATTTGTCAAAACCAATCAACGCGTTTTAATAAATGTCGGCAGACATTCATACACTCTCACGAAAAAGGCCATGATCTTTGGAAATCGATACACCGATTTTCCTTTTTTGATGGCTTTTAAAATCAGCCGGGCCGCTTTGTCCACGTCCATCGGAAAAATCATTTTCTCGTTGTCAGCCGTCATCGGGGTTTTTACGTAGCCGGGTTCAACGGTTAAGACGTGAATGCCGTATTTTCGAAATCCTTTTCTGGCTCCATCCAAAAAATTGCTTACCGCGGCTTTACTGGAGGTGTAGCCTGTGGTTCGTTTGCTGCTTAAATGAGCCGCCAAACTGGACAGGCCCACAATAAAACCCGATTTTTGTTCCTTCATCATCGGGGCGACCTGTTCGATCCAGTAGAGCATTCCCAAAAAATTGGTTCTGTGAATGCTTTCGATGGGAGCACTCTCAAAATTGTAATAAAATGTGGGCAGGCCGATTCCTGACGAATAAACCAGTCCGTCAATTCGGCCGTATTTTTTGGCAATAACGGCAACCGTCCCTTTGACCTGTTCCCGTTGGGTCACATCGCAAACATGTGTGGACACATCCTGCGTAAACGGCAGTATCTTGTTCTTTGTTGCATCCAGTCTGTTCAGGTTTCGCCCGATCAGGGCCACTTTTGCCCCCTCTTTGGCCAATTCTACAGAAAGGGCGGCACCAATTCCACTGGAGGCGCCTGTGACGGCAATAACTTTGTCTTGAAGTGTAATTTTCATTCCGGTACCTTTAATTCAAAGTTTGGGATTCCCCATTTCCCTTTAAAAACAAACCCTTCCAACGGTTTTCGCGATCGATTAACAGGTGTTTCCTGATCTTTAATGTAACCCAATGCGATCACGGCAACGGGATCGACCGAATCGGGAAGATGAAAAATTTCCCTCGCCCTGGAGATGGAAAATCCCCCCATTTGATGGGCGTAAATATTGGCACCGAGCGCCTGTAAAATTAAATTTTCCACCGCCATTCCCACATCGTGATAGGCGTGCCGGTTGGGTTTTCCATTGTGATCGAAAGTCAATTTCGCCACAGAAAGTACCAGGGCTCCCGCTGTTTTTGCCCATTTTGCATTTCCCGGAGCCAGCAGCGACAGGAGTTTCTCAAATTCTTCCGGTTCATCTTTCCGGGCCACGATAAAGAACCAGGGCTGTTCATTGTAGCTTGACGGAGCCCAGCGGGCCGCTTCAAAAAGCATCCGAAGGGTTTCCTGATCGATTGATTGGTCCAAAAAGTAATTGGGACTCCATCGGTTTTTCAGGAATTCCATAATCATTAACGGTTGTAAGGACACGAGGGTTCTCCTTTTCTAATTAAAAATTCGAAAACAGGTGACAAAAAATACAACAAAACAAGTCTTGCGAGTCTTGCAGCTACCCATTGCCGGATCCTCCCTATTGAGCGGGAATCCTTGCATTTTCCCAATTCCGGCAAAAATTGGGTTTATTTGTGATAATTCTCATTCTTTATGATGGTAAATGCCCGGTAAATCTGCTCCAGTAAAATCAACCGGGTTAAATCATGTGTAAATGTCATTCGTGAAAGGGACAGAAACTCATCTGCCCGATTTTTGATCTTTTCCGAAATACCCCACTCGCCGCCAATGAGAAAATCAATGCCCGGAACACCCGCATCTCGCTTTATCCGCAAAAACTCCGCAAAATCTTCAGATGAACGCATTTTCCCTTTGGCATCCAGGACAATCAGAAAATGACCGCTTTTCAGATATTTCGTGAAGGCTTCGGCCTCCTTGTCCAAAATGCGTTCGATGGGAAGATTCTGCTTCTGAAGTCTGGCCGTCACCGGAATCCATTCAATCGGAACGTAATGGGACAATCTCTTCAGATATTCCGCAATGCCTTCCTGCAGGTATTTCTTCTTGGTTTTTCCCGGAGAAAGAATACGAAGCCTAAATGCCACGTCAAAAGCTCCAATCAGGTAAAAAATCGATTTTGAAAGGTAACTTTATATTCCTTTTTTCATTTTAATCCGGTCATCGCAACCCTCACACCGGTTTCACGGTGAGGCTGTTGACTTTTTGGGGGATTTTCCACTGAAGGGAGAAAAATCCCAGCGCGCTGACCAAACCAATAGCCGCAATGATTCCCCACAGAAGGGCGGGATCGTGAATGAGTGCATCCAGTAAAAAGCCGCCATAAAAAGGGCCAAAGGACCGTCCAAAGGATTGAAAAAGCCCATAGACGCCCAAGTAGCGTCCCCTTTCTACCGGGGGAGCCCAATTGGAGGTCAATGTGGTTCCTGCCGGTGTAATAAAGATTTCGCCAAAGGTTAACAGTACAATGGCCAGAGCAATTCCAAGGAAATGATTGGCAAACATAATCACCACATACCCGGCCGCCACCAGTAAAGCACCGCCCGCAAGTGCGGTGGTTAACTTCACCTTCTTTATGAGTGAAATCCCGGGGAATTGCAGAAAAATGATGATGATTCCATTAATGGTGTACAAAAACCCCAGATGGACTTTCGACAATCCCATTTCACTGACCGCATAAACGGAAAGTGTGGACACAATCTGAGTCATGATTGAAAAGATAAGAAGGGCATAAAAGCTAAAGACCAAAAAATCCCGGTTGTTTCGAATGGAAAGCAATCCCTTCAACCGCATGCGGGACGATTCTTTCCTGCGCTCAGAATTCGATTCCCCCACGTAGACGTGAATAATTCCGTAGCCAATGACGAAAAGAATGGCCGTCAGGAAAAAAAGCCAGAAGTACGAAATGGACGCCAGAAATCCGCCAATGGCCGGTCCGATGGCCCATCCGGCATTTAATCCAATGCGCTGAATTCCGTATGCCTCGATTCGATCCTGATCGGTCACCAGATCGGCAATCATGGCATCGGCAGAGGGCATAAACATGGCGCCAAAGCCGTACGAGAGAACCACCGCCAGCAGAATGAGCATCAGATATTGCGCATACAGAATGGCCAGCGACAGCAGAAAAAAGGTGACTGCCCGTCCTCCCATCGCCCAGAGCATGATTTTTCGTCTGCCAAACCGATCGGAAAGTTCCCCGCCAAAAAGCTGCATCACCGCACGCGTGGCCGCTGCAAACAGGAAAATCGTCCCCACAACTTTCATGGGAACACCCAATTCCGAGTAGAGGTACACACTCAGAAAAGGAATGACAATGCCAAATCCCATGGAAATAAAAATACGGGTTAAGAATAAATACCAGACCCTCCGATCGTATTTCCTGAACAGCGTCCGGGCTTTGAAGGCTTCCTTCTTAAGAAGATCAATCACGCGTCATCACAAAATTTAAGTCCATGGGACAAACCCTCTCAATCGCTTTCACCGTGAAGCCAGGTTTTTCGCATCATGAGTTGTTCGGGGGTTGGGGAAGCCACCTTTTCAATCGTACAGGTCACCTTTTCCCGGGGTTGTACGGGAACCAACAGGGTCAGTTTTTTCCCTGCCCTTTCAACAATCAGTTTAATTGAATCGCCGGGCTTTTTCGAATTCAATATTTTCGTGAAATCTTTCCGATTTTTAATCGTTTTGCCGTCCATTTTTAGAAGATGATCCTCTTTCATCAAACCCGCTTTTCCCACGGGACTTTCCGAATCGACGGCAAACACGCGATTCTTGGGACCGAAAAAGGCCACCTTCCCGATGTAGGGAACGGTTTTCTTCGTAAAGACCGGCTTCAGGCCTGCATAGGCCAGTATTTTATTGTAAGGCAATTCCACCGTGCCGCTGACATATCTTTCAAAGAATTCCCGAAAGTCCTTGTTTGTCACGGCATTCACCGCTCGAAGGATGTCAGAATCCTTGTACCCCACCCCCCATTTTGCAAACCACTGGTTGAGAAACCGCATCACATCATCCAGGGAACGCTGGTTGTTGGTGAGGTGGCGGATCTTTAAATCCAACAGCATGCCCAGAATCTGCCCCTTGGTGTAGAATGAAATGCCCGATCCCCCGTAACCGGTTTCCCAGATTTTCCAGCTGGCCATTTCCGCACTGGTCTTCAGACGATCCGGATTGGATTGCAGCTCGGAAATCATTTTTGCCTGATTTTTAAGAAATTTTTCCTCTCCCCAGATGCCGGTTCGGGCCAGGGTTAAATCGGCATAATAGCTGGTGATCCCCTCACAAACCCAAAGCGATTTTGTTCGGACATCTTTTGAATAATCAAAGGGGCCCAGCACCTCGGGGTGAATCCGTTTGACATTCCACACGTGAAAAAATTCATGTGCGGTCACGTCTGCCCCGCTGTTGATGTCCATTTTCAAGCGGGCACCGGAAAGACCGATAGTGGTTGAATTCAGATGTTCAAGCCCCCCGCCGCCCCGCATTCCCGGGTAAATGGTGTAAATAAACACATATTTCTTGTAGGGAATGTCCTGATAAATTCCCTGGGTTTCATAGGTGACAATTTTTTTCACCATCCGCAGAAAGGCGTCCGTGTCGAATGTGACGGGACCGTTGATAGCCACAATATGCGGTACCCCCTTCACCTCAAAACGGAACTGCTTAAATTTCCCGAGCAGTGCCGGTGCATCTGCAAAAACATCGTAATTGGGAGCGGTAAAGGTGCGCGAAACGGGAGCCTCTTCCAGCCCGGTGGCAATTTTCCAGTCGGAAGGAATGTTGTAGAACACCGTAACCGGATCGGATTTGTGCCCCCGAATGTACATGTACGTGGAGGGCCCGTTAACCAGCGCGTAGTTTTTGTCGATGGCCTTCCCCATAAAGGCACCGTGCGCCACATCCACCTTGTACGAGATGTCCAGTTTGGGGCAGCCGTTGGTTTGAACCTCCCAGGAATTCGGATCAATTTTTTGGAATTTTAGTGCCTCGCCCTTACCATTTTTCGCGCTAAAACCCCTTACCCGCCGGGCAAAGTTCCCAAGCATGTAGCCGCCGGGTATCCAGGCCGGCATGGAAAAAACCAGCCGTGGCGCATCATTTTGGGCTACGTGAATCGTAACGTAAAAATACTGCACATCCCCGGGATGAACGCTCAATTCGTAACGGGTTTCAAAACCATTGTAATAAAACCCCTGGCTTGCGGCATTTTCTGCAAAAAGAAAAGCCAGTCCAATCAACAAAAGGATGCGTAAAACACGACTGCTCTTTCGTAACATCTTTCCCTCCTGTATTTTTTCCACCCAATAAATTGGGGCCGATCCAAAGGTTTATCGCGGGGATTCGGTTAATCCCGAGACATTAAGGTTTTCCTGCAAACCACTGGTTTAACAGCTCATCTTGAAAAGCCGAAAGCCTTTTCCCTGCCGTGATCACGTACTGTTTTTTTGATTTCATCCCAATTTTGTACGCAATATTTTGCTCTTTGTTACCCCGTTTGATCCGCAAGACCACCCGATCCCCTGCTTTCAATCCTTTAAAAGAATCCTCAATATACAGTCCGGTGGGTTTGCCATTAACTTCCAAAACCCGATCATTTACGTCCAAACCCGCTTTCTGTGCCGGGCTTCCCGTTTCAACTGTGGTCACCACAAAGGGTTGATCAAAATTGCGTTCGGCGGTGAATCCGAGATCCGGAACAGTCTCTGTCTCCTTTTTAAAATCCAGACCGGCTGCCCGAAAAATGGTCTCATAAGGAGGCCGTTCCGTACCGGATACGTATTTCTTAAAAAAATCACTGTAATCCTTTCCGGTGAGACTGTTTATGACGGCCAAAATGTCCTGACTGTCGTTGTAGGGAATATGTCGTTTGGCGAAAAAGCCATTCATCACCCGAAGCACATCATCCAGACTAAACCGATTTTTTGTGTCCACCCGCATTTTCAAATCCAGCAAAAGCGAAAGGATTTCGCCGGACCGATAGTACGAAATACTGTTTTCCGGTCGCACATACCAGGGATATTTTTCAAACCAGGCATTAAAGCTGGCCATCTCGGGGCTTTCAATTTTTCTCCCCGGGTCATTTTCTTCCTGTGTAATCCGTTCCGCAAAGTGATCCAGTAGCTGTTGCCGATTCCAAAATCCCGCCCGTTTCCGCACGAGCGCCGCATAGTAGCAGGTTCCGCCTTCCGCAAACCAGAGGGCGCGCGTGTAGTTTTCTTTTGTCCAATCGTATCGAAAAAGATTTTTCGGTTTGATGCGCTTGACATTCCACACATGAAAGAACTCGTGAGCAATAAGGCTGGTGAGATCAAATACATCGGCGGCGGCCCGTTGGCGGTTAAAACTGATCACACAGGAATTGGCGTGTTCCATTCCACTGCCGTAGGAATCCACAATTTGAAAGATGAAAACGTAGCGTTTAAACGGGACATCGTGCATTAAACTGATGGTTTCAGCGTGAACAATTCGTTTAAGCATTTCTTTGAATTTATTGAGGCTGAATTCGTTATGGTAATCATAAAAACCCACGTCGTAGGTTGCCCCATCGGATTGAAAGGACAGTTTTTCAAACCGCCCGATTTCGACCGGATTATCAACCAATTCGTCGTAGGAATTTGCGCGGAAGGCATTCTCTTTCGTCTTGACCTTTTGAGCAGCCGTCAAAATTCTCCAGTCCTTCGGCTTGTGGTAAACCACTGTGACGGGCCAGTCCCGACCCTGAACCACGTAAAACAAAATGAGAGCGGGGTTGATAAAGGCGTGTTTGGAATTCAATTGCGTTCCAAACGGACTCAAATCGTTTCCAAAAACCCGGTAAGATACCTTTAGAATTGAGCTTTTTTCTGTTGAAATCATCCACGTTTGTTTATCGCTCTTTTGAATAGGCAGGGCTCTGTTTTGCCGGTCTTTTGCCTGAACCATTTGAACATATTGGGCAAAATCCCGAATCTGGTACAAACAGCACCAGGCCGGAATGGCCACCTTCAGTGTGTCCTCCGCGGGCGCGTTTTGAATGGTCATTTCCACGCGGAAGAAATGTGTTTCCGGAGAATCCAGAAACACGTCATACCGAACAGACTGTCCTCTGACCCCGGGAACACTTACAAGCAACACCCACAAAATAATAAAAATTCGTTTCATCAATCAAAATCCTCTCAATTTTTCCAGTTGCCGCCGCTCTTTTTTGGTCGGGCGTCCTTTGCTTTTCGGTCGAAATTTTCGATCCAGTTTTTTGATCAGTTCAAGCATTTCAAGACTTTCTTCCGATAATTCCGGCTTTTCTTCGCGGTACAATTCCCTTGCACGGGCAGCCGGTAAACTCCTTTGCGTAATCTCCTGAATGTGAAGCGTGCGAAAGCGTTTACCAAATCGGATGGTGACCTCATCCCCTACCCGAACCGCTTTTGCGGGTTTCACCGTCTGTCCGTTGACCTTGACCCGGCGCTGCTCACAGGCTTCCGATGCCTGACTGCGGGTTTTGAAAATACGGGCAACCTTCAGCCATTTGTCCAGGCGCATCTGGCTTTCCGGCGAACGCTCCGTGGGTTCTTTCGTTTTCACAATTCTGTCTTTCTTTTTGAAATCAGCTTTTTTTCCAATCGATTGATCCGATGTTCCAGGCCCGCTTTTTCAGCGGTTGAAATGGGAGAGCGCCCGATGCTTTCCAAAAGCCGGACACGCTCCTTTGCCGCGAGACACACCTGTAGCGCACTTTCGTAATCCCGATCGACGTGCTCGTAGCACTTGGCCAGTTCCTCGTAGGCCTCCAGTTGGAACTGCCCGGTGGCAATGATCGCATTCCACAAACTCCTGGCTTTTCCACGTTCCCCTTGCCGTTTGTAGAGCCTGGCCAAAAAAAGATTGACTTCCTGTAAAAAATCGCTCTGCCGGATTTTTTCGTGATTGTTTTCCAGATACGAAAGAGACAACGCCTCTTCTTTGATTTGAAGGAAAAGCTTTCCCAGAGATACGTGATCAACCAAAACATCCGGCGCCTGTCCATCCAGAATATCCAATTGCAAACTCAAAAGCGTGACCAGTGAAAGGATGTCCAATCGATTGTGATGAAAGACCTTCCGGAGCTGAGCGGCATCCCGTGATCGAAGAAATTCAAAATACAATTGCGGCACCAGATACCCCGGCACATCCCCCTGGCGGTGCACAGCCAAAATTTTTCGTTCAATATTACCGAGTGTACAATCTCCGATGGTCCGGCGCCACAAACGCCGGCTCAGGTACAGTAAATCCAGATGACCTTTTAAATGATCCGGTTGGGCGATTCGGTTAAAAATCCAGCGGTTTACCAGGAGCGGCCAATCGAAGGATTTCCCGTTAAACGAAACGAGCACCGTAAAGGGCCGGGTTAATTCTTTTAGGTAAATGAGAGCGGCTCGCTCCTCCCGAAAATCGCGCGCAAAGAGCTGTTCGATGATGAACGAATCATCCCTAAAATACCCGACACCCACAAGAAAAGCCATTGTCCCAACCCCGCCGGAAAGTCCCGTTGTTTCCGTATCCAGAAACAAAAGATTTTCAGGGGATGAGGGGACGTATTCCATTTGTCTGAGAATAAATCGCGCGGATGAAAGAGACCGCCTGCAAATCCTGGCCAGGGCCTGATTGCCGTGCAAATAGGTTGGGTCATAGGACTTCCGAATGCGATAAAACACCCCTTCCGGCGAGGCTATTTCTTCTCCTTCGGGTAAATTCCGAATTTCTGAAAATTTAGCCAATCCGGCCTGCCCCAAACGTCCGGGGCGGGTCTGCCGGTCCAGTTGACTCAGTTTATCCTTTAGATTCACCTACACCTCTGCAAGACAATCATTTTTCATTCGCGCATTCACAGCCATTCTTTAATCGACAGCCGCTTTCTTCTCCGCTATTTTCATCAATAACAAGATTCCTGCAAACGCCAGATAGGCCGTTGCAAAGAGATACGGGGTGGTCTTTCCCGTGAGCCAGGGCAGGTAAATATCGCCGTTGGGCATGATCGAATGAATCACACCGAACAGCGTGAGCCCGGCCGTTACAATCAGATACCAGATGGCTTCTTTGAGCTTGTGATCAATTACAAGAGCCATGATGGCGCCCCACAGCATTCCGGTTAAGATAAATCCGTGTCCCAGCACCATAATCACCTGGTACGTACTGGCCAGATCCGCCGGAAGTTTCGAAATATCGCCCCCAAGAACACCCAGCATGCTTCCCATTTCAATGAGAACCAGATCGGCTACAATGGGCAGGAAGGCGAAACCCACGGCCGGGGCATGGCGATCGGGACACACCTGAAAGGCCTGGGCAATAATGACCAATCCGATAAAAATCAGAATGGGCGCCACAGCCGCCACCGGCAGTAAATCCACAATAAAAGAAATGTAACCCAAAATTCCACCGATTCCAATGAACAAACCGGTCAATAGCGTGTATCCGGCGCGCCCCCCCATTTCTTTGTAAGCCGGGTGTCCGATGTAAGGTGTCGACTGGGCTACGCCCCCGAAAAATCCGGCAATGAGCGTGGCAACGGCTTCTGTCAGTAAAATGTCGCGGGTGTTGTAATCATCCCCGGCAACACGAGCGCTTTCCGTGACATTAATTCCTCCGACAATGGTCAAAATTCCAAACGGAATGGCAATGGGAATGTACGGTACCGCTGCACTCATTCCCTTTAAGAAACCCAGGGTCGGAATGGGCCAGGCCAGGTGAAGCGCCATTTCCGGTGTTTTAAAGGGTGCCCCCAGCAGGTGAAGGGGCCCGAGGATGTAATACACGATTGTTCCAAGGGTCACTGCCGCCAGAACAGCGGGTATGTTTCCGGGAAATTTATTATTGGCTACAATGGTGTAAATGATGATTCCCAGGGAAACCAATCCCACAATCGGCATTTTGAACACATCAATGAGCGGCAAAAAGGCCAGCAGGGCCACACCGATTCCCGCCAGAGACCCCAGTAAACCGGCCTGTGGAACAATTTTTTGAATCCAACCGCCAAAAAAGGAAAAGAACACCTTAATCAATCCGATGATAATCATAGTGGCCATTCCGACATACCAGGTGAGCATGGCGTCCTTTGTGGCCACGTAAACCGGGCCCAGAACGGCAAACGCAATGCCAATGGTCGATGGCGTGTCCAATCCCAGGGGCATCGCGGTAACGTCGGTTTTGCCCGTTTTTTTGGCCAGCTTTACGGCCATCCAGGTGTACACCAGATCACCAAACAAAACACCCAGAGCCGTTCCCGGAATCATCCGTTCAAAAACAATTTTCACGGGATAGTGAAACACCCCCACCAGAATTCCCGTCAGCATAACCAAGTTGGTCACATTGTCCAGCATAAGCCCGAAAAACGCATTCAAATCTTCCCAAACAATCCAGCGGTACGTTGACTTTTCCATTCGCCCTTCCCATTATTTTGGATGTGAAATTTTCCACAAAGACGTCACGGCTGAAAAAACGTGCCTTCCAGCGTCTTCACGTCCGGTGATTCAAAACAAGGGTTACAGATTTTTTAAGAAATAATCCGTCATTTTTCGGAAAAGGAAAATCCGGGCATCGGCTCCGCGAATGGAGTGCCGTTTGCGCGGAAAAACCATCATATCAAAGGGTTTTTGCAAGTCTTGAAATTTTTTAATCAATTGTACGGTGTTGGCAAAATGTACGTTATCATCCGACAGACCGTGCAGAATCAACAAGTTCCCCTTTAGATTTCCGGCATATTTGAGCGCGGAACTCTTGTCGTAGCCCTCGGGATTCAATTTCGGTGTCTGCATGTACCGCTCCGTCCAGATGGAATCGTAATTACGAAAATCCGTCACCGGCGCCACGGCTACCCCGGTATGAAAAACGTCTGCGCCCTTGAGCATGCACATAATCGTCATGTAGCCGCCGCCGCTCCATCCCCAGATGCCGATTCGGTTGGGATCGACGTACGACAACGTGCTCAGATATTTCGCTGCGGCAATTTGATCGTCCACGCTGTGGCCGCCGATATTCTTGTACACCAAAAATTGAAAGGCTGCTCCCCTGGCACCGGTTCCCCGATTGTCCACACTAAACACAATGTAGCCCTTCTGAACCATCATCTGGTGCCAGAGGTTACCCCAGCCGTTCCGCCAGGAATTGGTAACGGTTTGAGACCCCGGCCCTCCGTACGTGTAAATGAGCACGGGATATTTTTTGGTCGAATCAAAATCAAGGGGTTTGATCATATACGCGTTCAGTTTGAGCGTATCGTAGAGCGTTATCTGAAAAAATTTGGGCGTGGCAAACCGGTATTTACGAAGCGCCGGGATTCTCCCGCTGTTGATGATTCGAATCCGTTTTCCGGAGGCATTCCGCAAAAGCAGCTGCGGAGGCGTCTTCACATTTGAAAAAGAATCCAAAAAATACTTCGCGTCCGGCGACGCCGTTACGGAATGCATTCCCGGGCGCCTGGACAATTTCAAAAGATCCGTTCCATCCCATTTAATTTTGTAGAACTGGCGCCCCAATGGACTGTCTTTATCGGCCATAAAATAGACCCACTTTTTCTTTTGATTGAGAGCAACCAGCCCGGTTACGTCCCACTTGCCGCGGGTAATCTGGCGGATCTCTTTCCCCTTCCAATTGTAAAGATAAAGATGCGTGTATCCTGACCGGTTTGACGACCACAGAAAATAGTGCCCGCGGTCTAAAAACCTCCAGTCGTGATTGACATTGATCCACCCATCGGAACGAGATTCCGTTAAAATCACCAGTGAGTGACCATCTTTCACATCGGCCAATAAAACCTCCAACCGATTTTGCAGGCGGTTCAATCGCTGGACGGCCAGTTGCCGGCTGTTCGGAAGCCATTTGATTCGGGGGATGTAGTGATCGTTACCCTTTCCGGTATCCATCCAAACGATTTTTTTTGAACCAACTGCAACAACCCCGATATCCACAATGGCGTTTGCATCTCCGGGATTCGGATACCGCTCCCATTCAACCGTATTGTGGAGAGGAATAAAATCCACGATCGGAAATTTGGGTTCGGGACGCTCATCGACCCTAAAAAAAGCAATCTTTTTGCTGTCCGGGGACCAAAAGAATCCCGTTCGAATCCCGAATTCTTCTTCGTACACCCAATCAAAGCGGCCGATAAACACGTGTTCCTGACCGCTAATGGTCAATTGCTTAAGACTCCCGTCCGAAAGATTGAGAACCCACAAGTTGTGATGTTTCAGAAAGGCAATCATTTTCCCATCGGGAGAAAAACGCGGATCCCGTTCATTTTCCGCGTCATTCGTCAACTGGGAAATACGTTTGTTCTTTAAGTTGTACAAAAACAAGTCATTGGAACTGGGTAACAGGATATCTTTCCCATCGGGTGAAAGGTAATAGCTGGGCAATAAAAATCGCTTTTCCCGAACCGATGGATGAAGCTGGGGGACATCCTTTGATGAAAGAATCAATTTTTGTTTGCCCGATTTGAGGGCGTAACGCCAGATTTCCAGATCACCTGTTTTGGCGTTGGTTGTTAAATAGGTAAACGCCTTTTTATCCGGAGTCCACTGAATCTGACTGATGGATTTTCCGCTGAAATCATGGCTCTTGTAGATTTTTTCGACGGTGAGTTTTTCCTGCGAAAAGAGTTTTGTTTGATAACTCCCGGTCAGGAAAAGGATAAACAGCGGAAAAAACAATCGATAAAGAATTCTACCCGAATAACGCATCGATCCACACTCCTTCGTTCACGGTTTTTCTGACAATGAAAATTAACCCCATAGTCTTCTAATTGAATAACTGGCTGTAGCGTGCGTGTTTGATTTCCGGCATCCTGGAATGGACCCCCTTAATGGATTTCCACAGGATTTCATTCAATTCCTGTTCGGGAGCCTCATCCTCTTCGGAAAAGTTCATGGCCAGGGACATCCCTGCTCCATAGGCGGTTTTGAGATTGACCTTGTCCAGCGGCCACGTGTTTTTCAGGTGCGTATACGGGGTAAAGTCCGGTTTATCCTGAAAAGCCGGAATCAGCGGAAACGCTGCCGCATCGTACTGGCTCATAGGAGGCATTCCCAGAATCAACTCGATGGTTTTCAGCACACTGGCCGTATCGTACATGTTGTGATCCACAAATCCCCTGCGCGTGTAGGGCGAGGCCACCAGCAGCACCGAACGGTGGGCATCGATGTGGTCGGGGCCATTTTGAGCGTCATCTTCAAGAACGAAAATGGCGGTTTCTTTCCAGAATTTGCTGTGCGAAATGGCATCCACTACCATGCCAAGAGCCAGATCATTGTCGGCCATCATCGAACGGGGCGTGTGTTTTCCGGGGCGCGTCCCGTACGTGTGATCATTGGGCAGGCGCATAATCATCAAATTGGGCCAATCGCCTGTTTTTTCGTATTCGTGCAATTCGCGAATAAATTCTTTTGCACGCCAAATGTCCAGATAATCCAGATCCCAGGGCCGAAATCGGGGATCAAAATGGCCCTCCAGATTCTTCATGTTGGTGTAGGCGTCCTCAGCCGTGTCGGGCGGTGCCTTGATGAATTCGGCGTAGCTCCGGTAAGAAATGCCTTTTCGTGCCGCCATGTCCCAGATGTATCCGATCGTCGGAAAGGCAATCTTGTAATTTCCTTCGGAGGGATAGCCCCGGCCTCTCCCGGAATAGGTCGTGGGCCAGGTTTTTTCAACAAAATCCGTTGCGATTGCCGCGGTCGACCACTCGTGACCATCGGCACTGACTTCGGCATCCACGTAAAAATTGTCGAAAAGAGTAAATTCTTCCACAATTTTGTGGTGATTGGGCGAAATCTTTCGGCCGAACAAAACCAAAGACGAATCACCGTTCCCCTGAGCCAAATCCCCGAAAACCTGGTCGTAGGTTCGATTCTCCTTAATGATGTAAACCACGTGTTTAATGGGCGAGGGCTCTCCCACACGCCGCGGAATGGCATGGGCTTCCGCGGTCTGTTTTTTGGCAGCCGGTTTCTGAATCTGATTCCAGCCGTTATTTTTTTGAACCTGTTGGGTAAACGCCGCCAACTGAACGGAATCCGGAATCCCGACCACGGAGACCGTTCCCCAGAGCAGTCCCCCAATATATTGAACATTCCTGGCATACTTTTTCATTGTCGGCTGGGGACCTTTGGGATTGGCTTTCGACGTAATTCCTTTTCCATTGGCGATAAACAACGTGTGGTCGTCTTTGGAAAGAGACACCGCCGTGGGATACCACCCGGCCGGAATGAGTCCCAACACCTTCGAATGCCCGGGATACGAGACATCAACAACAGTCACATCGTTATTATCCGCATTGGCCACAAAAAGCGTTTTTGAATCGGATGTAATGGCCAGTCCGTTGGGAGTGGTTCCGTTCAGGGCATTTTTGTAGGGTTTTACGGAAATGGTTTCAATAACGGAATCCGTATTCGTGTCGATGACCGAAACATTGTCTGTATTGGCATTGGCGACAAACAGGCGCCCGTCGCTTGAAAGCGTCATTTTGTTGGGATGGTCTCCCACGGGAATCATCTTCAGGAGCTTCAGTGTTTTCGGATTCACGACAGCAACGGCCTTTCCACCCCAAACCGAGACGTAAAGTTTGGAATGATCTTCATTGAAAAGGATATCATAAAGGAAATGGTCAAAATCCAATTCTTTCACGATCTTCTTTTCGGGGACGGCCACTTTCAGCAGTTTTTTGGCGGTTTTGGTCGCCACATAAAGAATTTTACCGTCCTGAGACGGAACCAGTCCTGTCACAAACCACTCTGTTTTTCGATCCGGTGTCAGATTGATGGAATCCGCACGGACAAACTGGGAATCCCTTCGGGCAAAAATGTAAATCCGGTTGAAGCCTCCCCCGGAAACAAAGAGTTTGCTCCCATCCGCGCTGAAATTAATTCCAAAGAAGGACGCTCTGACAGGCAGCGTTTGGACTTGTTTCTTCGCCGAAACGTCAATAACGGAGACAAACTGCCGGCTAAGCCCGTTATTGGTAACCGCCAAAAATTTTCCGTCGGGACTGAGAACCATATTCAACGGCAGGTCCCCCACCGGAATTTGCTCGCCGGCAGGCGTGAGTTTGTAACGGTTGGGGAGCAGTGTGGAGCCGTCACTGAGTTTTCCGGGCCACTGCACTTTGGGTGTTTTGGCACAAAACAGGCCCAAAAGAGCTAATCCCAGTACCATAAAAATTATCACACGAAGCCGTTTCATTTTTTTCTCTCCTCAGTTTTTTCATTATTTAGGTCCCCGGCACGTTTGAAGTGCCGGGGACTTTTTTAGGCCGAAGTCATTTCACATTTGTAGAACGAAACCAACCTGATATCCGAATAACCCGGAATGAGGTTTAACAATCATTTTTGTTGAACCCCTTCGGGGTTCTGATAATCTGGGTGAATTATCTCTCTACAAATGTGAAACAGCTTCGCTGTTTCTTTAATTTGAAAAACACTCGGGAAAATTACATTTTTTTATCCCCTTAATTTAAAATTTGCCTCATCAAATACAATTGCCGTTCTTGCCCCTGTCTTTGCGCATTTGTATGATAGTTTATTAATTGAGGCTTTTTCTACGAAAAATAAATTTTATCCAGGATGCTAAAATTTCCAATTTCCCCCCATTCCAAAACGCCGAAGGCGTTTCACATTTGTAGAATGAAATTGCCACAATAACATTGCCAATCAACCCCGAATGGGGTTGAACATTTATTGGGTAATTCGGCGAATTGCCCTACAAAATACATTCGTGATAATTCGTGTTCATTCGTGGGGATTTTTTTATTTCCCCAATTCAAATTCCAGAATCCTCAGGGCGCTGGCCTTCCCCTTTTCCCCGATTTCCATCACCGGCCCCACACACGAGGGACACCCCGATTCACAGGGGCAATTCCTGATCAACCCGTAAGACGCCTGAACCAGCTGCGAATGGATTTCAAACAACCTCTCGCTGAATCCCACACCGCCCGGGTAATTGTCGTAAATATACACCGTGGGTCGCTTGTTGAACGGATCGCGCACCATGGGCACTGAACGAATATCCTTCGGATCGCTCATAATGTAGATCGGCGCCACATTCGCCAGAACATTTGAAATTCCATGCAGTCCCTCCCCAAAATCCAGGCCTTCCTCCCGCAGCAGCTCTTCGTACCGCTGAGGAAAGACCCACCAATAAGAAGTGGTGTGCATTTCCAGCTCGGGCAGTTCAATTTTCCCCCAACCCAAATTTTCGTGGGTGTGAAATTTGATCTTCTTAAACATGGTCGGAACGGTTGTAACGGCCACTTCTCCCCACGCCTTTTCTCCGGCAGCCGTTGTTTTTTGCTCGGTTACTTCCAGAACCTTAATGTCGGTCTTAAGCTGGGCATCCGTGTAGTAGTCGGTATCCACCTCGTGCACGTAGGCCTTTCGGCGATCCCAATCCAGTTTGTCCACATGGTACTGGCGGCTTTCGTGGATGTAGATGGCATCGTCGTGGAGCAGCAACGGGGCACTGAACAAATCCATTTCGCCGATCACGCGGTTCTCTTTGGTCGTGTCGATTATTACAAAATTCTCCGGCGAGGCACTCCGCAGGCTCACCTCCTCTGCCGGGTAAATTTCGCTTGTCCAGTAAAACTGATCCTCTTCCCGGTGCAGCACGCCGTTTTCTTCCAGATACTCCAGAATTTCCACCACAGCATTCGGCCCAAATTTTTCGTCCTTTTTGAAGGGCAATTCAAACGCGGCACACTTGAGATGGCTCATCAAAATCACCAGATTGTTGGAATCGATGATGCCGCTCTCCGGCGGTCGGTCAAAAAAATACTCCGGGTGATTGATAATGTACTGATCCATCGGCGAGCTGGAGGCAATAAGCAGGGCCACCGAAAGGCCCTGGCGGCGTCCCGCCCGCCCTGCCTGCTGCCAGGTACTGGCAATGGTTCCCGGATATCCGGCCATAATGCACACATCCAGCTGCCCGATGTCAATCCCCAATTCCAGCGCATTTGTGCTGACCACCCCCCAAATGGTTCCCTCCCGCAGGGCCTTTTCAATTTGTCGGCGCTGGGTGGGCAGATATCCCCCGCGGTACCCCCGAATGAGCTCAGGAGATTTTCGTGCCCGCCGCATGACCTCTTTTAAATACGTCACCAGCACCTCTACCCGAAGCCGGCTCCGGGCAAAAATGATGGTTTGAATGCCATTCTGCAGAAACGTTTGTGCCCACCGGCTCGTCTCGTTTATGACGGATCGCCGAATGCCCAGTTTCTGGTCCACGACAGGCGGATTGTAAAAGATAAAGTGTTTGGTTCCGCTGGGCGCCCCGTTCTCGTCAATGACGTCGAGGGGTTCTTCCAGAATTGCCTTTGCCAGATCCCCGGGATTCGCAATCGTCGCCGAGCTGCAAATAAACTGGGGATGCGTTCCGTAAAATTCGCAGATGCGCTTTAAGCGGCGAATTACGTTGGCCATGTGACTGCCAAACACACCCCGGTAGTTGTGAATTTCGTCAAGCACAACAAATCTAAGATTTTCAAATAATTTGATCCAGCGCGTGTGATGCGGCAGAATTCCCTGATGCAGCATATCGGGATTGGTAACCACAATATGCCCGGAGGAACGGATGGTTCGACGGGCATCGGCCGGGGTATCGCCGTCAAACGTGTAGGTCTTAATGTCCTGCGGAAGGATGTCCACGATTTCCTTGAGCTCGACGACCTGATCCTGGGAAAGGGCTTTTGTGGGAAACAGATAAAGTGCCCGGGTGTCTGGTTTTTCCAGAAGCGTTTGGATAACGGGAAGATTGTAGCAGAGGGTTTTTCCGGATGCGGTTGGCGTGACCACTACGACATTCCTTCCCTGCCTGACACGAGAATAGGCGTCGAATTGGTGGGAATAGAGCTGACGGATGCCGCGCTGTTCCAGAATGTGCCGAAGCTCCGGTTTTAAATCCTCCGGAAATTCCCGATAGGCCCCCTTTTGCGCGGGCAGGATTTTCCATTCTGTAACGTTTTGGCTAAATTTCGGATTTTTCTTTAAAAAATCCAAAACGTCCCGGATGGATTTCTTTTTAAAGTCCATCATTTTTAAGAAATGCCACTTCCCATCATTTATGAAACCTGGCCACAATGACACAAAAAGGAAATAAGATAAATGCTTTGTGAATCGTACCCGTGTTTATCGTTTTTATAACTTCGGGTTTTTGAATCTCAGCGGCTGCAAATTCGCCCCGCTAAATTCTTGTTTTAAATAATACGGCTTCCTGACAAAAAAATCAAGAGGAATGTTATCGGATTCCAGCGAGAAAAGATTTTGATTCTCAAAAAACAAAAGCCCCCGTAACAGGGGGCTTTTGCTTGATGTAACATCAAATTTCAGCTAATAAGAAATGCTGAAGCCGGCATTGACGAAACGCGGCGGCCCAAAAAAGACTTCCGCATCGTCGGCGTCGTGGTCATGATCCCAGGCATTGTAGCGGCTGTTGTCCGTTGCGTCCTGAATGTACAGCGAATTCAAAACATTGTACACATGGGCGAAGACACGGATATTCACGCCATTAAATGCAATGGGTAATTTGTAACTGAAATGCATGTCCAGAACACCGTAGTCGGGTGCTCTCCAGCTTTGTGTGCGATCTTTTGGATTGGTACGGCTGAAGGGATCCCAATAGGAATAGTTCCGCATATAATACCGATAAACAATCTGCGCGCGCATTCCGGTAATGGGATAAAGCGTACCCACAAAGGCAAACTGCGTTTGAGGCGCATCACCCACCTTCAGGTCTTTTACGTAGTAATTGACCGTATCCAAACTGACCGTATGCTGCTGTCTGTCGTAAGACTTGTAAACACCCTTTACATCATCTGTAAACTTCCAGTTTCCAATTGAAAACGAACCGCTTAAGCTAAACAGCGACATGGGCCGGAAACCGCCTTCCATTTCCACACCACTGTGAAGGGCATTCATACCGGTGATGAAAACGATACCTTCACTGCCATCCTGATTTACGATACCGATTGATTTGGCACGATCTTTCCAGATGGTATAATAGGCATCGGCTTTGGTGTACAATTTTCGATTCATAAAATAGGCGTTGACACCAGCTTCAAAATCCGTGAATTTCTCATTTTTCGGATTATTGGCCATGCTGCCCGTCCGGTCATCAATCACGTTATCAAAAATGGGCACCTTTGATACAAAACCGGCATTTCCGTAGAAATCGATGTTTTCGGTTAACCGATAGCTGGCACCGCCTTTTGTCTGGATTCCGGTAATCCAATTGGACTTTAATTTATATTCCGGACTATTCACGTCTGGAGACCCATCGGGAAGCGTTTTGGATGTTCTGAAATGATCTGTAAATCCATATTTAATCATGGAATATCCGACCATTCCGTAAACGCTCATTAAGTTGGTTTTGAACTCACTCTGAACATAGGTACCAAACCAATCCACCGTGTTCGTATTGAAGTAAGCGATCTTATCGCCATAGGTCTTTTTCTGTTTTTGGGGGGTATCATCGTATTCATTGGATTTGTCAATGTAGAAGTTTCCTCCCAACAGATCTCGAACCTCACGATAATGTTCGATTTGAGCGGTTCTCCAATCGATTCCAAACGTAGTTTTCAGATTATCAGAAATCCGATAATTGGCTTTTGAAATAGCGCCTAATGTCCATTGATTGTTGCGGCTGTTACGAAGAATGCCGATTGATTCGAATTTTTCTTTTTTGCCGCCATTGGTGCCGCGATTGGTTGCGATGGTCGCATCCCAATCCCATCGCCAGGGGGCGCTTTTGTACCATTTCTGACCCGCTACCCAGGGTATGCGCGTTAATTTTCCAAGGGGCCCGGATCCGCCGCCATGTCCACCGGAATAGTAGAAAACGGAATACACATTCAGTTTTTCATTCAGCTTCGTGTACCAGTTCAAATTGACCTGGGGCTTGTGGAAGAAGTTTTCTCGTTCGTTAATAAAATTGGGGTTGTAACGATCGGTCATATGCCCATTCCACATCTGTTTTCCCTTGTAAGAGGGGCTGACCGGTGCCCAGTTCTGGTTAAACGTACGGCCGGCTTCATGATATTTGCTGAATGCAGCCGTATCGTAATCCGCCAACCCTTCGGCAAAGCTCTTGCTATAAACAGCAATGTTTTGCTTGTAAAAATTGTTACCATGCCGTTGGGGGGCACCCAGAGCGTAGAGTTCCAACCGATTGTTTTGGTTCACATTCCAGCTTGCGCCAAAATACCAGGCCCAGGCATCCGTCCAGGTTTTGTCTATGATGCCATCACCCGTTTTCCGAACCAACAACGCATTAAATGCATACTTGCCATTGATCAGTCCGCTGTTGAACGAGACCGTTTCCTTCAGAAAATTGCCGCTGCCAAATTCCTGCTTGTAGCGCAGGCCAAATTCCTGCTTGGTAGGATCGGTAATAATGTTCATAGTACCACCGATTGAAGCCGTGGCCAGGTTCACAGCACTCAGACCACGCTGGACCTGAATGGATGCCGTTGCATCCGAAACACCGTCCCAGTTGGACCAGTACACCCATCCATTTTCCATATCATTGACCGGGACACCATTGATCATAATGGCGATATTTCTCTGATCAAACCCACGAATATTGATTCGGGCATCGCCAGCACCACCACCCTGCTGGGTTGCATAAACACTCGGCGTTGTATTCAACACCAAAGGAATATCACGGGAACCTAAACGTGCTTCCAATTCCTGTTTTGGAATATCCGTAAATGCAACCGGTGTTTCTCTTTCCTTGGCTCGATCAGCAATCACTTCAATGGCATTGGCCAGCATCACTGTTTGACTCAATGTAAATTTGACCGGCGTCGTTTTACCAGGACGAACCCGAACATCTTTTGTAGTCGTAACATATCCAATGTAGGTGACTTTCAGGGTATACCGGCCCGGTAAGAGATTGCCAATTTCAAAGGCACCGCTTTGATTGGATGTGGTTCCCATGGTGGTTCCCACGATCAAAATATTTGCCCCAGGCAATGCCTGTCCGGTCTTTGCATCAACAACCTTGCCCTTAATCGCCCCTTTCTGGGCAAAAAGAGCGGCTGGTAACGCTATGACCAACAACAACATAATACCCAAACGACCTAATTTCCTCATTGCCTACTCCTCTTTTTGTGTTCAGTTACGAAAATGCCTTTTAAAATAGGACCTTCCTACCCATTTTCAGGGATGTTTTTTCATCCCGAATCGCCTCATAATTCGAGACGTGATGTTTACTCGATATTGTCAAAGAACAAAGGCATTTTCCACTATACTCATAAAGCCGAATTTTTGGAAACTAAACATCTCCATTTTAAAAACTATTTTTGAAAAAATCAAGTAAAAAATTACATTCTTTTAACATCTGTTGCAAATTATTTACAAAATCTAAAATAAAACCTTTTTGCAAAAATGACAATTAAATATTTATTTGATTTTTGTTAGATTTTCTAACAGAACGGG
>JAADHR010000165.1 GCA_013151735.1 Calditrichota bacterium
AACACAAGATTTTGGAAGATGAACCCATGCCGTTTCTTGAAATGAAAAACATCGTGAAAACCTATCCGGGAGTTCAGGCCCTGAAGGGCGTAAATCTTGCCGTTGAAGCCGGTGAGGTGCATGCCCTGGTGGGGGAGAATGGTGCCGGAAAATCCACATTAATGAAGATACTGGCGGGTGCCGAACCCATGGACTCCGGAAAACTGTTTGTGGATGGGCAGGAAATTCAACTTTCCGGACCGTCAGACGCCCAGAAAAAGGGGATTAGCATGATTTACCAGGAATTTAACCTGGTGCCCGAAATGACGGTTGCGGAAAATATCTTTCTGGGACGCGAGCCGGTAAAATCGAAGGTGGGTCTTATTGATTGGAAGACCCTGCGGATGCAGGCGGCCCAGTTGTTGGAGCGCCTCGACGCTCATATCAATGTGCAGGCCCGGGTCTCGGAGCTCAGTATCGCGCAGCAGCAAATGGTTGAAATTGCAAAAGCGCTTTCCTACAAAGCCCGGCTCATTGTCATGGACGAACCCTCCGCCACCCTTACGGAACATGAGCTGGCCCATTTGTTTAAGCTAATTAAAGACCTTTCACAGACCGGAATGGCTGTCATTTACATTTCGCACCGCCTGGAGGAAATCTTTGAGATCTGCAACCGCGTCACCATTTTGCGCGACGGGGAGTGGATTACGACCCGCCCCATTTCAGAAATCAGCCGGGAAGAGATTGTGCGTCTGATGGTTGGCCGGGAACTTGGCGAAGAATTCCCAAAAGTGCCTGCATCCACCGGAAGGATTTTGCTGCGGGTGACCCATTTGTCATCCGGGAATCGACTCAAAAACGCTTCGTTTGAAATTCGTTCCGGAGAAATTGTCGGACTGGCGGGGCTGGTCGGCTCCGGACGAACCGAATTGGCACGAGCCATTCTGGGGTTGGGACCGAAAACTTCCGGGAGGCTCGAGCTGGAGGGGAAACCCCTGACTATTCATTCCCCCATGGACGCGATTAAGGCAGGGATTGCCCTGATTCCTGAGGATCGGAAGGGGCAGGGTTTGGTTATGGGGGCCTCTGTCAGAGAAAATGTAACCCTGGCCAGCCTGAAAAAGTTCAGCCGCTCGGGTTTTATTCTTTCGAAAAAGGAAATGAGGGCGGTTCAAAAAATGGTCAACGATCTGCGGATTAAAACGCCTTCTATCAACCAACCCGTACAATTCCTGAGCGGAGGGAACCAGCAAAAGGTTGTTCTGGCGAAAGGGCTTCTTACCGAATCCAAAATTCTTATTTTTGATGAACCCACCCGCGGCATCGATGTGGGAGCCAAGCAGGAAATCTACCATCTTATGAATGATTTGGTAAAATCCGGCATGGGGATTTTAATGATTTCATCGGAACTGCCGGAAATTCTTGGAATGAGTGATCGTATCTTGGTAATGCACGAAGGCAAACTTGTCGGTGACGTCACTCGTGCCGACGCCACACAGGAAAAGGTTATGGCACTGGCGATGGGGATGGTGTAAAAGTCGGGTTGAATTGGGAACGAAGCGATGCCTGATTTCCCTGATTCTAAATAAATAATCCATGCTCTCAAATATGCTTCAACAGCCTTCCGACGAATTTACACATATGAAAAAATGACGGCCTGACATTTATTCCTTGCAATTCAAAACAGATTTTTGTATTATGAGAATAATTTGAAAACAATCGTTTTCATGATTCTTCACGTAAAGCAAAAGATGTGTGAAAACACCCATAAACTCTCCCCGGGCGAAACGCATCGGGAATTAAATTCAACACCATGAATAACACTCTGCTTCGAAAATTAGTTCCGGCGCTGAGTCTGTTAATTTTGTCACTGGGACTGGCGGTCTTATCGCCCTATTTTTTGACGGTTGACAACCTTTTTGCCATTGGGCTGCAAATGGCGGTTGTAGCCATCATGGCTATTGGGGAAATGATGATCATCATCACAGCAGGCATTGACCTTTCCGTGGGAAGTGTCATGGCCCTTTCGGGGATCATTGCCACTCAGGCCATGACCCATCACCTGGGCGTGTACCCGGCCATTCTGCTGGGGATTCTCATCGGCGGCCTGGGCGGGTGGGTAAATGGTGTGCTGATTGCCAAAGGCCATTTGCCCCCGTTTATTGCCACGCTGGGTACAATGGGAATTGCGCGGGGTCTGGCGCTGATTTTTACAAATGGGGTGCCCGTTTTCGGACTTCCCAAATCCTTTGAATTTTGGGGGGGCGGACATGTTTTCCGCGTAATTCCGGTTCCGCTGGTTGTGTTGACGGTTCTGGCTGTTCTGGGACATATTCTGCTGGCTCATACGCGTTTCGGCCGCTACACTTACGCTATCGGCGGAAACACGGAGGCCGCCCGTTTGTCGGGGATTCCCGTGGGGCGCTATTTGATCTGGATTTACACACTTGCCGGGTTTTTGTACGGGATTGCAGGTATTATCCTGGCGTCCCGGTTGAGCACCGGTCAACCAACGGCCGGAACCGGTTACGAGCTGGATGTGATCACTGCCTGCGTGGTGGGAGGCGCCAGTTTGAGCGGCGGTGAGGGTCAGATTTTGGGCGCAATGGTGGGCGCACTCATTATGGGTGTCATTCGCAACGGCAGCAACCTTCTGGACGTGTCCGCCTTCTGGCAGCAGGTTCTGATGGGCAGCATTATTATCGCCGCCGTTTTTGCGGATCAATATCGGCGGAAAAACAACCATTTTTAAAAGCCAAGTGTTTTGTCGCATATGAGCGGCAGAAAGAAATGCGGCGAATACGCAAATAAAAAAGGGAAGATTGAGTATTGGTACCATCGGCAGGAGCGCGGGGGATCCAGCCCTTTCGGAAGTCGTGAACAGGAGTCTGTGAATTGGTGCAAAATCATAAAAAATCCGGGCTAAAATCGGAACAAAAACGCCCCTCTTTGGGATGGGATCGAACCAGAAGTTTGATCCTTTTTCTGTTCTTTTTTTCCGGAGCCGTGAGCCTGATCTACGAGGTGGTTTGGACGCGCATGTTCGGACTGGTGTTCGGGAATACCGTTTTTGCAACCAGTACCGTTCTGGCCGTTTTTATGGGGGGATTGGCGCTTGGCAGTTACTACCTGGGCCGCCTGGCGGATCATCAGGAGAATCTGCTGCGCCTTTACGCCAATCTGGAAGCGGGCATCGGCCTCTTTGCCTTTCTCATCCCCACCCTTTTGCACCTGCTCAATCCCGTTTACATTGAAATTTTTAAACTCTTCCCCGAAAATCCCGTTATTTTTGCTCTGGTGCGGTTTGTCTTCGCCAGCTTGATTTTAATTGTACCCACCACGCTAATGGGGGGGACCCTTCCGGTTCTGTCCAAATATTTTATGCGCCAGCCGAAGGGAGAAGAATCCACTGTCCCGCCATCTGCGAAAAAGCGGAAGGGATCCGAACCTCAATCAAACCGCACGGCATCCGCCTGGGGCAGACTGGGGCGTTTCATCGGAAATCTCTATTCGGTCAATACATGGGGGGCTGTTACTGGCACATTTGCAGCCGGTTTTTTTATGATTGAAAAATTGGGCGTTAAGGAAACCATTTACGCCGCCGGTGCGGTTAATCTGCTTATCGCGATGGTTATTTTCTGGGTTCTATCTGCACAAACCGCCGAAGAAAAACGTCCTGTTCAACAGGAGGGCATGGCGTCTCTCTCCGGGAAAAAACGATTGTCCGGCCTGAATGTTCAGAGGATTATTGTAGCCGGAATGTTTCTCTCAGGAATGGCCGCACTTGCGTACGAGGTGCTCTGGAATCGGCTTTTGGTTTTTCTGCTGACGGCGTCCACTTATGCCTTCACCATCATGCTTCTCAGTTTTCTTGTGGGGATTGCGTTCGGAAGCTGGCTTATGGCAAGGGTTGTGGATCGCTTGAAAAACCCGCTCCTGTGGTTTGCCGGATTGGAGGCCACGTTGGGCGTGTTCGGCTTTTTCTCGCTCATGATTCTTGGAAAATCCGTTGGTATTTTCGATTGGGCCGTGCACGCCGTGGGCGTTTTACTCTGGTGGCGGTGGAACCTGGTTCAGCTTTTTGTGGCGCTGGTGGTCATGCTGATTCCCACCACGCTGATGGGCGCCACCTTCCCTCTGGCCGTGCGGATTTTTACCCGGAAGATAGATTCCGTGGGCGAAGATGTGGGGATGATTTACAGCGCCAACACACTCGGCGGTGTTCTCGGATCTCTTCTGGCGGGATTTGTGCTGGTTCCGGCACTGGGTACACAGAACAGTTTGATGCTGGTTGCCGCGATCAATTTTGGGATTGCCCTGTTGATTGTGTTTCAGCCCCTGCGGGAGGCCCGCAGGCTTCGCTGGATGATTGTGGGAGTAACGGCCGCCCTCTACACCGCGGCCCTGCTTTGGATTCCCAAAGATCTTTTTCTGAGCGTCTTTAACATCTCCCATAAAAATAGTAAAATCATTTATTACGATGAAGGAATAACCAGCACCGTTACGGTTCACGAATATTCCGGCGGGAAGCGCAGTATTTACACCAACAACGTGCAGGTGGCGGGCACGGATTTTGACATGCGCACCACGCAGGTCCTCCAGGGACACATCCCGCTGCTGCTGCATCCTCATCCCAAACGTGTGATGCAGGTGGGCTTTGGAACGGGTGAAACAGGGCACATTGTCAGCCTTTATCCGGTTCAGGCGATTGAAGGCGTGGAAATTAGTCCCGAGGTTATTCGGGCGGCCATCTATTTTGAATCCATTAACGGGGGGATTTTCCGCAATCCGATTTTTCACAAGGTCATTATGGACGGGCGCAATTATGCCATGCTCACACAAAAGGTCTACGATATTATTATGAACGATTCGATTCACCCGAATGTGAGCCATAATGCCAGTTTGTACACGGTGGATTATTTTCGATACTGTCGGTCCAAGCTGGCCGATGACGGAATCATGTCCAGTTGGTTTCCGCTTTTCGGGCTGCCGCTGCGTGATTTCAAAATAATTATCAAATCCTTTCAAACCGTTTTCCCTCACTGTTCCGTTTGGATTGCAAACAATTGCCGCAACCGGCACGCCCTGTTGGTCGGGTGGAAGAAAGAGGCTCCCCTGTCGATTGATTACACCCTGATGAAGAAAAAACTGGCCGATCCGGAGATCAAAGCCAGTCTGGATGACATTCACATGGGCGATATTTTTTCGATTTTAGATGCCTTCGTTTTGGACGAAAAGGCCGCCGCGGCCTTCACGAAAAACGTTCCGGTGCACACGGACGACCACCCTATTTTAGAGTTTGATGCCCCGCGCGTAGAAGGGTCGGACGAAGCGGTTTGGGCGAAAAATCTGGAAGCAGCTCTGGCCTATCGCACACCGGTTGCGCCTTTTGTGAAAGATATTGCTCCGTCCGGCGATAATCCCGATTCTGTTCGCAACACATTGAATCGATTTTATCAGGCCTCGTCCTACATCTGGAAGGGACAAATTCAATCCCTTCGTGGGGAACACCTGCGTGCCCGCGTGAATTATTTGAAGGCACTGGCCATCAACCCGGACGACAAGGATGCGGCATATTTGATCAAAGATGACCGGATTCAGGAGGAAGCCCTCAAAATGCACCTGGAACGGACGCCGGAGGATTGGGAAAATCAGGTGCGATTGGGGGTTCGGCTTCTGGGAGAGGGCAAACTGGCGGAAGCGGAACAACGGTTGAAATTTGCGCTGCGATTGAATCCCAAAAGCCCGGAGGCCCGTGCAAATCTGGGGTTGGCCTATCTGTACCAGAAGAAGTGGGATGCGGCCATTGAAGAATTAAAGGCGGCCCTCAAAAGGGATCCGACACTTGTGGAGGCCCAGTACAATCTGGGATTTGCCTACCTGCAAAGGGACCAATCGTACACGGAAGCGATTTCGGAATGGGAAAAAGCGGTGAAAATTGATCCCGAGTACAGCGATGCCCATTACAATCTGGGTCTGGCGTATTGGAAGATCGGTCAACCGCAAAAGGCGATTCAAGAGTTAGAAACCGCACGTAAACTGGAACCCGGCACGCCATTGTTGTACAAACTTCTGGGCCGTCTCTACGAGAGTCAAAAAGATTACCCGCGGGCTATTCAGAATTACAAGCTGTATCTGGAATCTGCCGTGGGCGCCAAAGACGCCGGGGCCATTCAGAAACGACTGGCGAATCTGGAAGAGAGGATCGGAGCCAGACAATTTTAGCCACGAATTCATAATGAACACGTAGCAATTGAAATCCCAAAAAATAAACGACTGAGTGCTAAGGAGGATTCTATGGTCAAGTTCGCAGTGATTGACTGGGTGTGGTTAATTTCGTTTATTGTGTTGATGGTTGGTTGCGGTGTTCTGTTTTACCGGCTTGGAAAGCGTTCCGAGGCCGATTTCTTTCTGGCTGGACGAGGCTTGCCCTGGTGGCTGCCGGCGGCCTCCGTGTACGCGACTCACACAGCCACCGATACGCCCATGTGGGTGACGGGAGTAATTTACCGCTACGGTCTGGCGGGGATCTGGTACACCTTTTTTTCGGCCTGGGCGGCTATCAGCTCCTTTGTTTCCACCCGGATTTTCCGCCGGTCCCTTGCGTACACCCAGGCGGAATGGCAAAGCCTGCGGTTTAGCGGATTGGGGAGCGAGCTTCTGCGAGGCTGGGTGGCCGGCTGGCAGGTTTTTATGAACATGTTTATTATGGGATGGGTCGGCATTGCCATGGGGAAGGTCTGCAATTACGCCTTCGGATGGCCCACCTGGATTGGACTGGTAGTCTTTTCGTCCATCGTGGCTATTTACGTGCTGGCTGCCGGATATTGGGGAGTGGTGATGGCCGATTTTCAGCAGGGAATCATTGCCTTTTTTGTGATTGTGATTGTGTCTCTCTGGGGTATGTTTGCGGCCGGTGGACCTCATGCCATTGTGGCGAAACTTCACACCATGGGTGAGGCATGGCGCCTGAATCCCTTTTCATTTACCGGATGGTTTTCGGGAGATTTCCCCTCCGCCTGGTTCGTGACCATGCTGTTTGTCGCCATTCTGGGCGGATTCGGAATGGGCACGAGCATCGACTGGTATGTGGAAGCCCAGCGTATCCAGTCTGCCAAAAATGTGAAACACGCCTCGTACAGCATCTGGGCGGGCAGTGTGCTGAACCTGATTCGCAATTCCATGTGGGCGGTGGCTATTCTGGCGTTTTACGTGATGTTTCCCAACATCTCAAGTCAGGCCAAATACGAGATGGGCTGGTACCGGTTGGGATTCGATTTTCTCCCGGCCGGCATGCTGGGGTTTTTCTTTGCCGCCATTCTGGCCATCCACTTTTCCAGTATTTCAACGCAGCTTAATCTGGGGGCCATGTATCTGACACGCGATATTTACCACCATTATGTGAATCCCAAGGCCTCGGAAAAAACGCTGGTCTGGGCCGGCCGGATCTCCACGCTGATTCTTTTGCTCGGCTCGTTTCTTTACGGCCTGATGATGGAAGAAATTACCAAGTGGTTAATCTTTGCCCTTTGGATTATGGCGGCAGGCGTGTGGCTGCCCAACATCCTGCAGGTTGTCTGGTGGCGGTTTAATGCCTGGGGCTATTTAGCCTCCTGGATTGCTAACTTGGGATTCAGCTGGCTGGTGGTGTGGATTCTTCCGGCTTTTCATGTGATTCCCGATTTGCCGGATTACCTGCAATTTTGGGCTCTGATTGTTCTCGGAGCGCTGGTGTACATTCCTGTGACGTTTCTTACGAAACCGGACGATATGAACCGCCTGGTAAAATATTATGTGATGTCGCGCCCCATTGGGTGGTGGGGTCCCGTTCGCAAAGAGGCGGAGCGGCGGGGCCTGATTCAGGAGCGGCGCAAAATGTTTGAAAAAATCAGTGTCTCCGAGGCTTAGATTCACGATGGTGCAGAAGAAGGTCTTTTTTTAGGACGCGTGAAGGCCTGATTTCTGTACAAACGAATCGTCGTTATTTTCAATAAAAATACTTTCACGAAAATTCAGTTCACTCGTGGACATTTTCTTATGAAAAGATTTTGTTTGCAGACCAAAATGAGGAGGTTAATATGAGTCTAATCCGTCGTAAATGGACGCCTGCCCAGGCCGATGAATGGACCAAGGAAGATTGGTATGCCATCATTCTCTCTGTCCTTGCTTTTGTTTTTCTGACACTCGGGGCGGCACTTTCATTACTGCTTTTTGTCTGGGGATATGTGATTCTTTTTTTTGGAATTGTGACAACAGCTTTGATGTTTTATATTATCGATCCCAAATTGAGTGTTCTCTCTGCTGATTATGATAAGAAACAGCGGGAATACCTGGAAGAGCTTGAAAAGATTGAACGGTGGGAGGAGGAATCATGAGTAAAGGATTTATGGTTGTGATTGGAATGTCCATTGCCTATGTGGCTTCTTTTCTGGGACTTATTTTTGCATGGATTTACTACAAGAAAAATAAAAAAGAATCTCATAAATAAAGGAAAACGATATGCTGGCTATTTTATTACAGACCTCGGCGTTTCATCGCTATGGCGCGCCCATTTTCGGATACATTTTCCCGGGGTTGGTTTTTATTATTTCATTCGTTGTAACGTATTGGCTGTATAAGCATTTTACAAAAGAAATTGAGAAGGAAAAAAAACGGCAATAGGTTGGAGAGGAAGCCAACCCGCATGAATTTGAATGGTATTTGTTCCAAATCCCGTGCAAAAAAATAAAAAAATGCTTGACAATCACTGCATTGTTTTTTAAATTAGGTGCACAATCGATTGCCAGTGTTGATTACGGCAATTCGTTCACGTGATCAAACAAAAGAAGACGTGTGTTTTGAGAGCTACGATCAAAGACATTGCTCGCAGGGTAGGTGTTCACCCTTCTACCGTTTCCCGGGTTCTTACGGGCAAGGCTGAAATCTACCATATCCGAAAAGAAACCATCGACAAAATTGAAAAAGTTGCCAAAGAACTAAACTATCGGCCCAATGAAATTGCCCGCGGATTTCGACTAAAAAAAACACACACCATCGGCCTCATTGTCCCGGATATTTCCAACCCATTTTTCTCACGGATTTCCAAAAGCATCGAACAGGAAGCCTATCGTCATAACTACAGTGTTATCCTTTGCAGTACCAATGAGGATCAGAAACGCGAGATCGACTCCGTTCAAATGCTGATCAGCAAGCGCATTGACGGTCTGATTTTGGTGCCGGCCCAGGATGAAACCGACCACCTGCTGGAACTAAAGGAAGAAAACTTCCCGGTGGTGCTTGTCGACCGCATTTTTGATGATCTGGAAACACATGCGGTCATTACCGATAATCTGGGGGATGCTTATAAAGCCACTCAGTATCTTGTGGACAATGGGCATCAAAATATCGGTTTTATCAGCGGCCGACCCAATATTTACACCATCAAAAATCGCCTGGAGGGATACAAGAAGTGCCTGGAAGATAATCGCATCCCGGTGCGCTCCCAGTGGATTTCTCCCGGCGGATTTGTTCTGGACAGCGGGTATCAGGGAACCCGGGAAATCCTCGATGGGAAGGATCGTCCGACAGCCCTCCTGACGTCGGGAAACCTGATTACAATTGGGGCCATTCGGGCCATTCTGGAAAAGAATATGAGGATTCCCGACGATATCTCAATTATTGCATTTGCCGATATGCACACCTCCCCTTATCTGATTTCTCCCCTCACGGTTATTGCTCATCCCCTCGAACGTATTGGAAAAGAGGCTTTTCGCCTGTTAATTATGGCTATAGAAAATCCCAAGGCACCGGCCACGGTGGTCCGTTTGGCAACCAATTTTGTAACACGTAGCTCTGTTAAACGGATTGAGTCTTAAAATATCATTCCAAGGAGTTGTTGCATGAAAAAGATGGAAATAATAGTCTTAACAGGGTTCCTGTCTTTATTCATTTTGCACCCGGGCTTTTCACAAACTCCTCACTATTCTACTCAAAAATATGGAGTGGCTGTTGTCAGCGGGCTGGGTATGCCCATTATGGCGTTGAGCCATTGGTACAAGTCTGCTCCTCAGGTCGGCATTCAGGCCGTCTATCAGTATCGCAAAAATGTGGAGATTTGTTTTGAATTTCATTACCAACATTTTACCCACGGGAGTATTGAAAAACGCAAATTCCAATGGCTTGTTGACGACCAGTTTTATGCCAGCCCGAAAGCCTCTGCCCACATGATATGGAATGATTTTATTATCAGTGTTCGCCAATTCTATTCCCGAAAATCCTTTCAGCTTCTTGGAAAATCCATTATTCCATACTCGGTTTTCGGAACGGGACTGTATAATTATGTCCATCACGTCAGCGGATTGATTTATCCGGGACAACCCCGTCAGCCAATCGATTTAAATTTCCTGATGGAACCGGTCTCTGATCGACGGGTGGCCTGGGGCGCGACAGCAGGCGCCGGACTGGAAATGCCGGTTGCCCAGAGAATAAAGGCTCACGTCCAACTCAATTATCATGCGATCATTGGCTATATGCGTCCGTTTGAGGATTGGGGGTTCTCGGAAATTACCCCTATTCAATTCCTGTCTGTTCGGATGGGTGTGCTTTTTTGGTTTTGAGACCTTGAAATTTTAATCGGATTGGTCACCCAAATTATGCCAAAATCGAAAAGCAGTTTAATTTGCGTAACGAATGGGAAAATATGATCTGTCATTTAGGAAAAGGAGGCGGCTGATTTTTTCGGGGGAAACGGAATTTGTGATTTACTGCCACGAATCAAAAAACAAAATGAGGAGGGTCCATCATGAAGAAATTGCTACGTATTTTCGTCCTAATCGGATTCGTTTTTGCTTTTGGGAATGTGAATGCTCAATGGCATGAAAGTTTTACAAAACCCGCAACGCCGGACGCCAATGCAAAAATAAAAAGTGATATGACCTGGCAATGGTGGGGTTGGGGTACAGCTGTTGTTCAAAATGGTGAAATGCAATTGACCGGTGCACAGGATCCCTTTGGGAATATCACAAGCTGGATTCAGATTGACCAGAGCATAGACCCTAATGCGGTGATTACCCCCACGAATTGTGAGGTTTATGTAAAGGTTAAAATTACGACCGAAGGCACAGAAGACAATGATGATCAATTCCATGTTGTTATTGCCATTGATCCTGACTTCATGAGCAATCTGAATGTTTACACGGTGGCGTCGGTTCCCAAAGACAACGCCATCGGTATTTTCTATTTTGCAGAAAACAGCACAAAAGCAGGCAATGTGAATCCCGCAATTGTGTACGATCAGTATTACTGGGAGAAAATTAAATTCGACGGATCCACCATTTCGGTTTGGGTTTATCCGGATGGCGGGGCACCCGGAGATACAGCCGACGTGACCTACACGCAAACAACGGTGGCGAATCCCAGTCCAACATTGATTTTGGTGGGTGCATTTAACGATGATTCCTCCAAAGTTCACATCGATGATGTGTATTACAACGAAGAACCGCCCGCAACATCGGTTTCCGAAAAACCGGCATCGGTTGTGACCGATTATTCCCTGGAACAAAATTATCCCAATCCGTTTAATCCCGAAACGACCATTCGGTATAGTCTGAAAAAAGAAGGAGAAGTCAGCCTGAAGGTTTTTGATTCTCAGGGAAGGCAGGTTGCCGATCTGGTAAATGGTGTTTTATCCGCCGGTTCACATGAAGCCCGTTGGAATGCCCGGAACATGCCCAGCGGAATTTACTTCTACAAATTGGAAACAGCGGATTTTTCACAAACCAAAAAGATGTTGTTGATGAAATAGGGAACCGTTTCCCGAATGCATATAGGTTATATTCAGATCTCCGGGGGGCGCCGCTCTCCGGAGATTCTTTCTGTACCAATCCATCCGAAGAAGCCTTTTTAAGAAACAGGGTGTTTCTATGAAAAAAATACGATGGTTCGCGGTTTTGGCCATTTTGCTAACACTTCCTGGCGTACAAACGTATGCCGGGGTGACGGGCAAAATTCAGGGAAAGGTGGTTGATAAGAATGGAATGCCTTTGCCGGGTGTAAATGTTCTCCTTGTGGGTACGAACCGGGGGGCAGCGACCGATTCAAAGGGGAACTATGTTATTCTTTCTGTGGCGCCGGGCGTTTACAAGGTGTCGGCACGCATGATCGGCTTCGAAATACTCACGAAAACCGGGGTCATGGTTCAAGCCGACCGATCCACCATTGTGAATTTTAAACTCATGCCCAAGGTGTTGGGAATGAAAGAAGTGGTGGTCACGGCAGAAAAACCCAAGGTGGAGGTGGATCGTACCTTTAGCGAATACACGGTGGGGTCCAAAGAAATTCAGCAAACCGTGATGATGAAAAATGTGGCAGATATTGTTTCTTTGCAGCCCGGTATGGATGTGAATGGACGGGGCATGGTGCGCGGCGGAGATATGAATGATATTGCCGCCGATGTCACTTACTACGTGGATGGGGTTCGGATGATCAACAGCGACGGTTTGGGCGTACACAATTTTACGGGCGTGAATAAATATGTCATTGAATCGGCTTCTGTGATTACAGGCGGACTAAATGCAGAGTACGGTAATGCTCAGGGCGGGGTGATTAATATTGTAACCAAAGAGGGGGGACACACGTACCACGGCACCATGGAACTTGGGCTTTCCTTTCCGGGACAGCATCATTGGGGACCCAATTATTACGACGCCCCCATCCATCGGGACCACATGAAATGGGGCAATGCGGCCTGGGAAAGTGAAATTGACAGCCTTACCGGAAAGGTCATTCATAAGCGGGTCGATTATGTCAACCTCTGGGGTCAGTCCCTGCAGGCGAGTATTTCCGGGCCTATTTTTCGGAATCTGTCATTCTTTTTAAGCACCCAATACAGCCACGAAGCCATTCACGGAATCAATCCCCTGAAACATGTACCGTTTAATACGCAAAATAACTGGAAGCTTTCTTATGCCATTACCCCCAGTATTTCCGTCAAATTGGGGGGGCTGTATTCCTATCATTGGGGGTTTAATTCAGGCCCCTCGGTGGGCGGAATCAAGAGCATGGGCGATAACGGGAAAAATATTTTTCTTCCCATGAATTCCTCTTCTGCCGGGAAGTCACTGTATACCGATCACATGGAATATTTTTCCCTGACACACATGATTACGCCGCGCACGTACTACGAATTACGGATCTCAAATTATGTGACCTTGCAAAAATCCAAAGATGTTCCCGATTCCACAACACCGATTCGCAAGGATCTGGAGGGGTGGTTTAATCTGCCCCGCAAGGCCAATTCATACGTGGAAACCCAGCGAAAACGTCTGGGAATTAAATTTGACCTGTCCAGCCAGGTAACCGACCACCATTTTGTAAAAACGGGAATCGATTACACGGGATTTAATGTCTGGGCCATCGGCTATGATGACTTTCTGGATCGGCGGTATCTCACCTATATCGGGAAAGATCACAAGCCAAAATCTCCCATCAAGCCACAGCAATATGCCTGGTACATTCAGGATAAGATGGAATACAAGGGATTGGTGGTCAATGCGGGCATCCGAATGGATCGATTCGATCCCAATATTGACTACCCGGCCACCGTATCGCTGGGGGCTTCCGATTATTTTTTCAACACCTTTACCCGGTTTGACTACAAGAAATTGCGTGAATTCGGACTTCTTCGTAAAATTAAGCCCAAGATTGTCTGGAGTCCCCGGCTGGGTGTGGCGCACCCGATTACCGATCGGTCGATGATCCATTTCTTTTACGGGCACATTTACCAGCTCCCCAGTTTTTATACCATGTTCGCCGAGCGCTGGGAAAATTATGGGGAACGGGACAAGGACATCAACGGAAATGGTGTGATTGATCCGACGGAAAAATACAATACCATCAGTGCGCTTCACGGCTTTTTCGGAAATCCGGAATTGGGATACGAAAAAACCATCAGCTTCGAATTGGGTTTCGATTGGAATTTCTACAGCGAGTACGTGGTCTCTCTTTCGTCTTACTACAAGAGTTCCAGCAATCAGGTAACCAGTCCGGGGCGTGTGCACGTCAATTGGTGGGATCCGGCCAAACAGATGTTTGATTTTAAATTTACGCACAAGGCGTCCAATGGTGTTCACGAAGACATCCAGGGGTTTGAGCTCAGTTTGAGGAAGAGTTTCAGCCATTATTTTTCCTTCCGCCTGGCGTACAACCTGCAATGGGCCGTTCAGGGACAGGCCGGGCTGGCAGACAATTTTTACGTCCCGGATTCTGCCTTTACGGTGAATAAGTTCTGGATGAATTACAAGAAGATGGAGGACGGGTCGGAAGAGCCGGTGAAGCTGATTTCATTTTTGGCACGCAGTTACGGACACAAAGCGAATATGTTTTTGGATTCGCTGCGGGCCATTGGCCTGAATCCGGTTCCTTTGGGGAATTCGGGAATCTACCACGTGGATTTCTGGGGCGCTTCGGAAGAGGACCCCAAGCCAAATGCGGATATCCGCAGTTACGGAAAGGCTCAGATCTTTATCGGTACGCCCAGCCATTTTGGCCCGTGGGGACTGCTGAGCGATCTAAGTCTCAACATTATTTACAAAATGTCCACGGGTGTGCCTTATCTTTATTCACCCATCGGAAAAACGGCCGAGTGGCGAAATGCCCCTTTGGCGACACGTACAGATTTGAGTTTGGAAAAGATTCTCTTTCAGAAAGGAAAACTGAAACCCACCTTTTATATGGAAATTGTGAATGTGTTTAACCAGAAGGATTTTCGCAACGACGGCGGGTTTAAGTCGATGTACGGTCCGGGTGAATTTGTTCGGTGGGGCATGGACCGTCCCCGCCCCGACAACAAAGAATATCAGGAATATGGCGATTTTTATGCGAACTATCGCTATTACGGATCTCCCCGAGCAATGCGGATGGGAATTCGCTTAATGTTTTAAAATCGAGGGCATTATGTACAGGCTGAAAGATGCAGGTGTATTTTCATTTCTAATCTTTTTTCTTTTGTGGTCTGTTCCGAACCTTTGGGCACAGCGCGATATGGTAACAGGATACAATCCGAGAATCACCACACGAGGAAAATTGTGGTCATCTTTTCGCAACAATGGCCTGCAGGGAGGCGGAAACCGCCCCAGCTACTCCAATCATGACCAGACGGATCTGGAATATCCCGGAAATGCCGGCCGTGTTTCGAACGATTTTATGGAATATTGGTTTGATGTGGAGGCCATTGTTAAGGGCGAGCCCAATATTCTGGATGTTCCCCGGGTGTGTAATCCACAGAATTCCAAAGGGGAAGGTGTCTGGATTTTAACGGTTGCCGACGGTTCCGATACCATGGTTTCTTACAGCGGTCCGAGAGATGTGACTCAGGATATTCGCGACAAGGCCTACGATATTTTCAATAGTCCGGAAGCGGCTCTGGGCGATTCCAGCGGGCCGAATTTGATGAGAAGCAATTATTCTCCGTATCATTACAACATTAATAATGAACCGGTGGAAATTCACAATTATGCTTACGGAAAATATATTCTGAATGACAATTACCCTGAGGAAATCATCATCAGCCAGTGGACAACCAAAACCGGGCTTCGGGTGGTTCGCAAAGCCTACACCTGGAGTTATCCCGATTATGATGATTTTATTCTGGAAGAACTTATTTTTTACAATGATGGAAATCATTCCCTAAAAGACACCTATCTGGCCTTTATGAACAGCTTTAGTGTCAACAGTGCCGGACATCAATGGCCCAGCGGGGGCGGAATGGGCTGGACGGATTGGCGTGTGAATAAATTACCCGCTCAGGACGATCGCTTCTGGTTTACCAAGGCGCCAAACTATGTGGCGGATACCCCCGAAAGCACCGATGTTTACAAAAATTTTGTCTTTACGTACCAGCGCGATGACGACTGGTACGGTTCTCCGTGGGACGATACGGGACAGCCCTACAAAGAGGCAATAGCCAGTCGAGGGAAAAATGAAATGCAGGGAGAGGTCGAAAATCAATTGCTGGCCTACCAGTACATCGGTTTTGGCCCAATCGATGTAATGCCTCCTTTCGTCAACGATCCGGAAACCTACGTGGCTCCCAAACAGGCGGATCAGCCCTTTGCCGAAAAGTGGTGGCACAGCGGGAATTCCGATCAACACGATTTTGATGAACCCACGGCAACCCGGCAAAATGACGCTCAAATGTATCGGATGGTAACCGATACGTCCGGAGGGCGCTACCAGCCCAATCCCGAGGATCCAACGCTTGTAACCCACGCCGTTGTTTTTGGACCCTACGATCTGGAGCCGGGCGAAAAGGCCAAAATTGTTGTGGCCTTTGTGGGGGGCTCCGGTGCCGATTGGGAGAACAAGGATGAGTTTAAATGGTCGATTTCCCCTGAGGCCCGAAAGCAGATGAAGGAAGGAGAATATTCCATTTTTAGAAATTACCGGCGTGCGCAGTTTGCCTATAAAATGGGATACGATTTACCCGATCCCCCGCCGGATGTAAATACCTGGTTTACGAACAATGATTTGGGTCAGGTTGTGGTGCATTGGAAGGATACGGCCGAAAGCGCCGAAGACCCGGATTATTCCGGCGATGAGGCAAAAGATGTGCGGGGGTATCGCGTGTATCGATCCTGGCCTCCGTCGTACAATTGGCACTACGGCCCCTGGGAATTGGCCGCGGAAATTCCCGCAAAGGATCCAAACTATTACGATGCTGCCACGCACACCTACCAATTCGCAGATAAACTGTCGTTTGCCGGGTACAATTATTATTACAGTGTCCGCACCTACGATTCGGGGCATGACCATTGGGTGGATCACAACGGAGTCGATCACGGTCCCGTACCCTCTCTGGAGAGCGGCTATGCATCGCCTGAACAGAAGAATATGATTGCCGTGACCCCGTTTCAAATTTCCACACCGGAATTTAATAAAATGGAAAAACCGATCCGCGTCGTTCCCAATCCGTACCGGCTGGATTACCATGACAACCTGCACCGTTATCCGGATACGGCAGACCCGTACAAATTGCGTTTCACCAACCTCCCGCGGCATTGCATGATCCGGATTTATTCTGCTTCGGGCGACTTGATTTACGAACGGGAACACCGGTCGGCCAACTCCTCCGAGGATGCCTGGCGGCAGGATACCATTTCCTTTTCGGGTACGGTGGTGAGCGGTATCTATTTTTGGGTGGTGGAATCCCTGGATCCCGAAAGCAAGGGGAAAATACAAAAAGGAACCCTGGCTATTGTAAAATAGCGCGAGGGAATGAAGAACCTTCTTCGCCAAAATTGGCGCTCTAACGCAGGAAACGGGGAGGTTATCTAAATCTGTAAATAATCGCATTAGATCCGCTCCTGGCGGTTTTAATCATTAAAGATAGGATTGGGCTATGGTAAAATCTTATTTCCCAGCATCGGTAGAAAAACGATCCGTTTGGAAATATCTGGCGGGCAACCGTCAATCCGCTTCGGGCGGAAAACTCCATCGAAAACAAGCCTTTTTGCTTGTTTTGACGGGACTCCTGCTTTTTGCTGCGGTCCCCTCTCTGTGGGCGAGAAATGATTTTAAGCGGCTTGGGAAAGCAGGATTTACGTTCCTGAAAATCAGTCCTGCCGCCCGCGCAGCAGGAATGGGGGATGCCTATACGGCCATCGCCAATGATGCGTATGCCATCTTTTACAATCCCGCCGGCCTAACCCACGTGCAAAATTTTGAATATGGTTTTGGGCTGACAAACTGGATGGTCGGATCTAAATTGATGTCGGCTGCACTGGCCCACCCCTTGGGCCGCGGTGTGCTTGGGGTAAGTTTTCTTTCGTTTGCACCGCCTGACTTTGAAGAAACCACGATTATCGACCCCGAGGGTACCGGTCGGATGGTTCATGTCGGCGACCTGGCGGTGGCTGTGGCCTACGGAGTCAAATTGACCGATCGGCTTTCCTTCGGATTTAAGACGCAGTTCGTGGAGGAAACAATCGACAGGGATAAGGCCAGCGGCTGGCTGACCGATTTCTCCACGTATTATTACACGGGATTTCGTGATCTGGTGATTGCCATGGCCATGAAAAATTTTGGACCCGATGTGAAGTATCTGTCGGAAAAGTTTAAACTCCCGCTCTATTTTAATATTAATACCGCCATCAGCGCAATCGGACACGAGGGGTCCCCTATTCATGTAACCGTTTCAACGGAAAGTGCATTTGCTACGGATTACCGGGACCGCTACCACGTGGGGGCCGAAATATGGCTGCTGGACAAATTGGCTCTGCGAGGAGGGTACAAATTTAATTACGACACGGAAGACTACACGCTCGGGCTTGGATTCCGAATGCGTTTTGGCGGACGAAAAATTACGCTGGATATTGCGTATTCCAATTTTTCAAGCTATTTCGATGCCCCCTTACGGTTCTCCCTGGGAGGATCGTTTTAGATACATATTCCCCGGACCTTCTGAAAAAATACGGGAACCGGGGCAGCAATAAAATAAGGTAAAATTCGCCGACGGCGGATAAGGGAAAACGGTAAACTTGGAGAGGAGATGAAAGCCTTGAAGAAACGTGTGGAAGGATTATTGGTCGTATTACTAATCCTTTTTGGCAGTGTGAGTGTTTATGCCGGCACGACCGGCAAAATCCGAGGGGTGGTGAGGGATGCCAGCACTGGCGATCCCCTTCCCGGGGCAAATGTGATTATTACAAAGGTCTGGTCCGGTAATATTGCGCACCGGTCAGACTACAATCTGGGAGCGGCAACCTCAACAAATGGGGATTTTATTATTTTGCATGTTCCTCCGGGCATCTATTCGGTTAAGGCCATGATGATAGGTTTTGAGCCGATGATTCGGGAGAAAGTCGTGGTCAATGTAGACCGAACCACCCGAATCAACTTCCGGCTAAAACCGACCGTTTTGCAGATTGGAAAATCACTGGTGGTGGAAGCAAAACGCGATCCCATTCAATTGGACGTCTCCGGGACAGAAAACTACGTCACACCCAAGGATTACAAAGACACGCCCTTTGCCAATCGTGTGGATGATGTGATCGGGCTGCAGGCCGGCGTGGAAGGAAATATTGTTCAGAGCGAGATTTCCATCCGCGGCGGTGAAACCATGGAGGTGGGCTACATGGTGGATGGGATGTCCATGGTGGATCAGAAATTCAACCGCCCTGTGATTGCCATCAACCCGGAGGTGGTGCAGGAAATTAAGATTATGCGAAACGGGTTCAACGCCGAATACGGAGAGGCTCGTTCGGGGATTATCAATATTGTAACGAAAACGCCCGGCGATCGAACCACCTTTTCAATCGATTACCAGTATGACCCGCCGCATCGGCCCAATTACGGACGCAGTTGGTACTCCCGCCAGAGCCGATGGGAATGGCGCCTGATGGACGGCCCCCACGCCTTTGAAGGCGACAGCCTTTTTCTGCGCGAAGGGCGAACCGGCATCTGGAAATATTGGGAAGGCTGGAATAAATATTCCCAGGACCTGATGAATGATAACAATCCGGATAATGATTTAACCCCGAAAGAAGCATACGAACTGTGGAAATGGCGGCACCGGCCCATTAAATACGGAAACCTGGCCGGACACAATGTCAATATGTCGCTGTCCGGGAAAGTTCCTGTTCTGCCGATTCGAACCAATTATCTGGCAGGTTTTCGGTACGAATTCCATCCGCTCAATCTCGCACAGGCCGTAACGCACTACGGTGATCTGGTCGGATCACTCAAATTGGTTACAACGCTCTCTCCCAATATGAAATTGACCACCGATGGCATCCTTTCACGTACGCGCTCGGTTACCGATCGGGAACCCACCAGTAAATGGCGGGACGAAAGTCTCATTTCGTACAGCGGCGGCAGCGTGAATTTGTATTATCCCTTTGCAAAACCGATTATTACGCGGTATGCCGGAATTGGCGGGCTCAAACTCACCCACACGGTAAGCTCGCGGTTGTTTTATGAATTAAGTGCCAATTTTTTCCGGATCAAATGGCACATGCAGCGTCCCGATTCTGCACGGGCGAAAGATGGCCGCTATTTCCATGGCCGATTGTACTACGATCCCCATTCCGGCTGGATTCCCAAGGAAAGAGGCGTCGACGACAATGTTTCGCATTACCGAATGTACGGAGGGGCGTACACCTGGGATGATTCCTACAACAATCGCCTCCAGATTAAAGGGAATATGACGGATCAGATCAACGACTGGAATGAAATTAAGACGGGCTTCGAATTAAACTACAATGTAATTGATGAGAATCGGCTGCACTGGCACAACGAGGATTCAACTCAGGTTTTTGAGAGAAAAAATCACGTAACCCCTTATGAATTGTCTGCGTACGTGCAGGACAAAATCGAATTCAAAGGCATGGTGGCCAATGTGGGCGTGCGGTTCAATTATTACGATATGAACAGCGACCGCCCCAATATCGACCTGGTGCTTCTCTACGATACCGACCGCGATATCTACAATGCCATGAAACAATTTAACAAGGGCTATCGCGGTGTGCGGGGCGCGTATCCCTCGTTCCGGCCTACCCCGAAAATTTATATCAGTCCGCGGATCGGTATTTCCCATCCGCTTACCGAAAACAGCAAAATCTATTTCAATTATGGGCATTTTGCTCAAATGCCGCCTACTTCCGGTGCGGTTACCACCGTTCTGGATGGCCAGCGCCCCCGGGTGCAGTTTATGGGCAACGGAAAAATGGGATTTGAAAAAATCATCGCTTACGAGGTGGGATATGATCAAAATGTGAGAAACCTGTTTCAGATCCACTTTAGCGCCTTTTACAAGGATTACAGCGATATGGCCTGGGGAATGGTTTACGCCCATTCGGATCAGAGCTTGATTTGCGAGTGGGCCGATCAAATCGGCTATCAGGAAATTCGGGGTCTGGAAATCGAATTACGAAAAGTAAGCGGCCGATACCTGACCGGGTGGTTTAATTATACGATTACGGAAAAAAGCAAAGCCGATTTGTCGGTGCCCGGATTGAGTGACATCCCCATTGTAACAGACGATCCCACCGTTGGAATTCACGGGGTTTTGAGAGGGGTGCCCCGGCCCGATTTGTCCGAATCCGTTCCCCATGGAAAAGGCGTGGTCACCTTCTCTGTGCCGGATAACTGGGGTCCGCGATTCAAGGGGATCCGGTTATTCGGTAATCTGGCAATCAGTGCGGAAATGTTTTACCAGGGTGGAAATTATGTTCAGCACCCCAGAAAATCCTTCCGCGATGCCCATCCGAATATTCGGTTTAAAGAAATTTCCCGCTACTGGGCAAATTTCCGGTTCTCAAAATACATGAGAATTGGAAATGCAGGAATTGAAGTGTACATGGATGCCAGCAATCTTCTCCACACCAAGTACCGCTATCCCCCGGGAGGCCAGGCCGGTGAAGATTATTTCGATGATCTTTTCAAAACCGGACGTCTGGATAAGGTGGGAACGGACAAGGTCTCCGATCCCCTGATTCTTCGGACGGAATCCGATAACGTGTATTGGGCCAAATTGAAAACGTTCATCTTTGGTATTCGATTTCATTATTAATGATTGAACCATTTGCAAATAAAGCTGGAGGTGTCTTGTGAAAATGTTGACGTGTAGAAAAATTGCCCTTACAATTTTTCTGCTGCTTGGATCGGTAGGAATAATCCAGGCACAATCGAAATTACAAAGCCATGAAATTGGCCGGCTCTGGGATACCCGGTTTGCCACGGGAACGATCCCCGAATATGCTCCCGTGGCCGATCAAATGACCTATCCCGGAGGCGATTATTTCTTCCAGACGCGAAAAAATCTGCGCTTTCGCGGACACTGGATTGGTGTTAAAAACTGGACGGACAAATACAATAAATTTCACACCTATTACGTGTCGGAGGGCGGTCCCCTGAATTATGAAGCTCCCGATTACACGTTCGCCATTTATAATCGAAAATACGTGCGGCAGCGCCTGCCCAATGTGATCGTGAACGGCCAGTTGGAAACCCGGCTTCTGGATTCCCGCCGCGGAAGTTCCTACAAACCGACCCTTGAAGCAGACGAAATGATCGTTACAAAATGGGCAACCGATGTGGGAATCACGGTCACACGCAGAAGTTACGCGTACGGAAATCCCAAATACGACAGCTTCATCATTATGGATTACGAATTCAAAAATACAGGCAATGCCGACAACAATTACCGTACGGTGGAATTGCCCAATCAAGATCTGCACGATGTGTATTTTGGGTTTCAATATGATTTTATCCCCAGCGGCGACTGGGGCCATGAAAAAAACGGCGGGGAACATGACGACTGGGTACATTATTACGGGGCTCAACCCGGCGACACCCTTCGCGGGTTGTGGTACTGCTACGATGGGGATTCCCAGCGTCACGAAGGCGATGACATCGGCGATCCGTCGGATGTAAGCGGCGAATTTTTATCGCCTCAGTATGTGGGTTTTGGTGTTCTCCACGCCGATGCCAGTGTAGACAATCCCGCAGATGATCCCAATCAACCGGCCACGATCGATTGGCTGCCCAGCGGACAGTGGCTGTCCCATAAAGAAAAGGGATCCACGGATCAGGAAATGTACCTCTACTTAAGCTCTCAAAAAAAGCGAACGGGAACGGATGATCTTCCGGATATCACCAATCCCTGGGATCCCCGGGTTCAGGATCCCATGGTGACATTGTCATTTGGGCCGTACGAAATTCCCTTCGGAAAAAGTGTGCATATTGTGGTTTACAACGCCGTCGGGATGATTTCCAGATTAAAAGCCATCGATTACGGGAAGAAATGGAAAAACGGTGAACTTACCTGGAACGGCTTAACCGGAGATGCGGCCAAAGATGCCATCATCGCCACCGGAAAAGATACCCTGTTTATGTTTGCTTCCAAAGCCCAGCATACCTGGGAAAATGGCTTGGCCTCGGTCCCGGACGGGCCGGAATCCCCGAATTTAATGATCGATTCCGGACCCGGCAAAAATACCCTGACCTGGTACTACGGCAACACGCCTGCCGATTCGGCCAAACCCGCCCCCGATCCGGATACGGGGGAACAGGATCTGGCCGGTTTTCGCGTGTATCGAACGGAAGGCCAGTATACGGCCGTATACTCCAAAATCTGGGAATGCGGGGAAGGGACAGGAGTTCCGCTGCAGTGGAACTATGTGGATCGAAATGTACAACGCGGCCGAAATTACTACTATTTTGTGGTGGCCTTTGACCATGACGGATGGGAATCCAGTCATTTTTACAACAGGAATTACCAGTACGCAGGTGTACCTTCTCTGGCAGCACGCACCGACATGGACTCTATTTACGTCGTTCCCAACCCCTACCATGTTCAGGGTCTTGCATTTGGCGGAACGCTTGAGGAAGATTACACGGAGATTCCGAGAAAGGAAGATCAGATTTCCTTTGTGGGACTCCCCGCTAAAGCCATCATTCGGATCTTTACCGTAAAGGGCGACCTTGTGGCCACGATTCATCATCCGAATCCGGATGACCCGCGCTCGATCCCCGAATCGGCGGACGAGGCGTGGTTCCAGATCAGCGACAGCTGGCAAACGATTAAAAGCGGGGTCTATTTTTACCAGGTGGAAGGCTGGGATATCAATAATAAGCCACTTGGTACGGCGACTGGAAAATTTGTGATTATTCGGTGAGGGAGGAAAAATGAAGCGGAATTATTGGATGATATTTCTCATTGCAAGCCTGATGGTCCTTGCAGTGATTCCTGAGGCTCATGCCTTCAAGAAAAAAGTGGGGCAGAGCGGAATGGATTATCTGGGAATCGGCACCAGTGCCCGGCTGGCGGCGATGGGCGATGCCTCGGTTGCCAGTGTGACCGGTATTCAAGGGGTGTTTTACAATCCTGCTGTTCTGGTAGATATCAATAGGGCGGCGGTCGCCGTTAACCAGGTTAGCTGGATTGTGGATACGCATTTGTACACCGTGGCTGCGGCTGTTTCATTCAGCGATTACGGAACAATTGCTTTCGATTGGATCAATATGGATTACGGTAACATCCCCGGAACAAGGCGCGTGGATAAATCCGTCAATCCGAATGGATATGTGCTCACCGGCGACGTGGGGGTCCAGGATTATTCCTTTGGAATCAGTTATGCCAAACGGGTAAACGATCGCTTTTCTTTTGGTTTGAAATTTAAGTATCTCTATGAGGATCTTGGAGAGGCTGCGATTGTAGTTGACGAGAGAACCGATCCTTCTACGGGCGAAGTTACCAAAATCCGGGAGAGCCGAAACTGGGATCTCCGGCACTGGGGAATGGATTTCGGTACGATTTACGATACCGGTTTCAAGGGATTAAAATTCGCCATGTCCATGAGAAATTTCTCAACGGATATGAAATACTGGTATGAAGCCTTTCAACTGCCGATGGAGCTGCGAATGGGCCTGTCGATGAATATGCTCGAATGGTTTATGCCCGATAACCGAACCATGCAGCTCAATATGGCCATTGATGCCATGCATCCCAATGACTACACCGAGCGTGTTCATGTGGGCGCAGAATGGCTTTACATGAAGAAATTTGCTCTTCGGGCCGGCTACCAATTCAATCACGATGTGGAATCGTTCTCGTGGGGGCTCGGTTTGAGATTTTCGTATTTCGGGGTTGCATCGGTTTTGAATTTCGGCTACACCATTACGAACTATTTCAAGGACGTCAGTCGATTTTCCCTGCGCTTTGAATTTTAACATGATGAAATAGCTAAGGGTTAGTTATTTTCAGACCTAAGAAGAAAAACCAAAAAGGAGGAACAACCATGAAGAAAGTGTCAATTGTTTTGGGTGTGGTGATGATACTGGTGTTTGCGGGCAGCCTGATGGCCCAGGGGTTACCCGTGCTCTGGGAGGATCATTTCGATGATTATGCCACCGATCCCGCTGCCTTGCAAAATGTGGGGTGGTTGTACTACGGGCCCTCAGACAATGTTACGGGGCAAATTGTGAAAGAAACAACAGATGGAGAGCTCTACATTAAATCCGGAAGCTATGCCGGAATGGCCGGTGTGGGGTTGGTTCAAACCAATGGTGTTCCTGAAATAGATACGACTGATGACGCCAAAACGCACAAACTCCTGGTTGCAAATGATTACAGCAATCCAAATCAGATTATTTCGTTCAAGGTGGCTTTTCTGAATATTACCAGCTCCTTTTTTCTGGTAGGCACCCGCATGGTTCAAACGGATTCGTCGGAAACCATCCCCGATGCCGACCCCACTCAATCCCCCGCGTATGCCCTGTTTGTCAGTCCCCTGCAAGGTATTTACCGGGTGGGAAAATACGAGGGGGAATTGCAGGCCCTCCAGCCGGATCATTGGACCTACTTTGGTGAGGGAACCTACTCCTTTTCGCTGAATGTGTATTATTATTTCAAATTCTATCTGAATGGCGGCGATCTGAAAGTAAAGGTCTGGGAAGGATATCCGGAAGACGAACCGTCTGATTGGGCGATTGAGGTTACCGATCCCGATCCGAGAGTCACCGGCAAATACACCATGTTTGGCCTGTTGGGAACGCCTCCCGGCGGCGACGAAATTGTTCTGGACGACATTGTGGTCACGGCTGCAACGGCAACTGCCGTCAATGAAAAATCCCAAACCCCCACAACGTTTGCACTGAATCAGAACTATCCCAATCCCTTTAATCCGGTAACCTCCATTTCGTTTTCGGTGAATACCAATCAACCGACCACGCTAAAAATCTACAACGAGGCCGGACAATTGGTGAAAACCCTGGTTAATGGAAAGGTGGCCATGGGCAGTCACGTGGTCAAATGGAATGGAACCAATAATCTGGGTGAAAAGGTTCACAGCGGCGTTTATTTTTATGAATTGGTAAATGGGGCTCACAAAAGTGTGAAAAAATTGGTACTAATGAAATAAGAAATCATATAAGGCCTCCCCTAAAAAGGGAGGCCTTTTGATTCTGTCAAATGACCCAAAGCAGGTTTGTTAACGTCCGTGCGACGATTTTAGACCCTTATCACGGATTCGATGGTGTGAATCGTTAAACCAAATGAGGACCCGGAGTTCTTATGAAACATCTTTTTCATTCTTTTATCGGCCTTCTTCTGATTTTTATCTTTTCTGTGCAAACGAGTGCAAAGCCAAAGTATGCCATGGCAGTCTATCACTTTAATCTCCAATATGTAGCCGGTGATCAGAGGATTGAACGCCGGATTGTTCGGGAATCCATTAAGCCGCTTCTAAATTTCTACGACCGGCACCCCAACTACAAAGGCGATTTTGAAATTCAGGCCTGGGCGCTGGAGGTGATTCAGGAGGAATTCCCTGAGGTCCTGGAACATCTCAGGCGTCTTATTAAGAAGGGACAACTGGAATTGGTGGTAGCCCATTATTCCGATCAATTCTTTATTGGTTACCCGGCCATCGATATGCAGCGTTCCGTGGAAATGAGTGACGCGGTCCTGAAAAGATTGAATCTGAAGCGGTCGCGCGTGTTCATCGCCCAGGAAATCCAATATTCCCCCGCTATTGCCTCTGCTTTACACGGGAAATACGATGTGGTAGTAACCAGTTCCAATCCTTACGGGTACTACCGCTCCGGCGAAATGCCTCTGGAGGAATTTAATTATGCCGGAAAAAAGATGCTGATTCTGTTGGGAGGCGGAAAAAAGAATCTGAAATGCTGCAAATGGGATTGGGCCTTTTTTGATGACGGGGAGGTGTTCAGTACCCGCGACTATGCCAGCGATTTTTACCGCGTTCCTTCATGGGAGAAAAAACACATCGACAAATTTAAGCGGATGGAGAAAGAAGGCTACACATTTGTAACCGTGAGTGAATTCGTAAAGATTTTGAAAGAGAAAAACTATAAAATTCCGAAAATGGCCTACATCCCGGAGGGAACCTGGAATATGGGGGCCGGCGGGCCTTACAATTGGTTGGGCAAACAGGGCAGCGGCAATGAAAAAGACGGATTAACGCGGGCGCGTAATTTTATTGCCCGCGGTTGGGTATTGGTAGCGGAAACACTCAGCAAATGGGCCGAAAAGTTGGGCGCCAACAATGCCCTCATTCGTTCGGTGCTTCGATTGTCCTGGAAACACCTGCTCCTGGGAGAGGTTTCCGATTCCTCGGGTTGGTCACCGCTGCCCATCGAGGTACGCTACACGGATGAGCAATGTGCCATTGCTGAGCAGGGCGCCGGTGTGCTGATCAAGGAAGTACTCCATGCCGCCAAAATGAATGATCAAACGGTTTGGGTTGATCTGAAAACGGGAACCGTGGCACCGGAGAAAGCCGTTCCTCCGGCCGTGCCCGTTTCGGTCGATTATTCTCCGGTTCCCGTAGAGGTACGTGCCGAAAGCTACACAATTGCCGTCCAAAAATTCGGCGATAATCTCTACAAGCTGGAAATCAATGCCCGACGTCCTGTGGACGGAATGGTGAAAATCGCTTTTCCTCTGACCGGAAAACTCCACTATTATTCGGCTCCCATGGGGGAAGACTCACTGGTGGCGGTTCCGCCGGATTTAAATCACAACCCCATTCTCTCCCTTTCCAACGGCCTGTTTACCCTCGGCAATGGATGGAATCTTATCAAGGATAATTATGTGGAGCATTTGGCCGGTATGTGGGATTACAAAACCCATCGCCTGGTTTTTCGGGAAGGGGTTCGAAAGGATTTGCCCGGAACGAAAATGGCGTTTTATCTTTACAAAGCCCCTCCCCAAAAGGCGCTGCAGATGGCCAACGGCCTGAATGTGTGGCCGATTTACCGGGTGAAAATTGAGAATGGAACGGTGCTTCTCAACCGGGTTATGCCCGAAGAGCGGTTGAATCAAGACTAATCATGAGCGCCAAAATAAATTGTTCGAAAAATCGGGTTTCGTTTTTAACTTAAAAAATTCATTCGCCACCAGGCGCACAATGGCGTAATAAACAAAAAGATAAATAAGTATTCATTTGAAAAGGAAAACGATTCAAAATAAACGGAGTTTTAAAATCCCCAATTATTTTAATGATAATAATCTTCGTGATTTAGGATCTTCGTGGCAAAAATTTATGAATGATGCAGGTTAACACATTCTTTAACTGAAAAGCTAACCTTGCAGCCGCATCCAATGAATGAATAAAGCAGGGAAGAACACAGATGAACCATCAACACGGAAAAGAGGTCCGGGTATTTTGGGCATTGCTGAGTATATCGCTTTTGGTGTCTATTGTTTTTGCTGCGAGCAGACAGGTCTGTTCAGGCGGCTGGCTTGCCTCCCTCGGCATCTATATTCTGCTTTTGGCTGCGCTTTTCGGGCACTCGGTTACCCGGTGGGTGGAGACCTGGCAGGCCCGTTTTCAGGGGAAGGCCGCCCGGGGGGCACTTCCCGTTTTGGGACTTTATGTGATTTATGCGATTTATGCCGCTCTGGCCGGACAATTAACAGGCGCCGCGGCCCTGAAAGGATTTCTCTATCTGGCGCTACCCTACGGCGTTCTGCTTCTGGATCGTTCGGATGGGCAGCGGTTGAATCTTTGGAACGCCCTGGTCATTCTGTTGATCTGGCTTCCAATTGAGTTCAGTTTGATTCCACAGATATCTGTGCCCATTGTTGCCGGAGTGGATTATTTTAAACTGGCTGCCATTGTGGAGGGCCTTTACCTTTTTATTGTATTTAAACCGGTGGAAGGATTTGGGTTTAATTTTCTCTGGACAAAAGAAGATTTGAAAAAGGTAGCCACGTATTTTGCCCTATTTCTTGTGTTTTTTGCCATTCCCATTGGAATGCCCTTTCATTTTATTCGCCAGACGCCTCATTTGAAACCCTGGTACGAGTGGATTGTTCAATACATGGCCATTTTCCTGTTTACGGGCATTCCGGAAGAAATCCTTTTTCGGGGAATGATTCACAACTTTTTGCAAAAAACGATTCGCGGCAAAAACGGACTCTGGATTGCCCTGGCCATTTCCTCGATTATTTTTGGTCTGGCGCACGGAAACAATCACAATGCCCCGTTTGTTGATATCCATTTGGGATTTCTGGGCGTGTGGCATTTGCCTTGGGTGTATGTGATCCTGGCGTCAATAGCCGGCTGGTATTACGGCCTGACCTACATTCGAACGGGAAAAGTAACGGCCGGCGCCTTGGTTCATGCCTTTGTGGACACCTGGTGGTCCATATTTTTTGGGGGATAACCTCTTTGGTTTTATTGGGTTTTTGTGGGAAAATGTGACATCCTTGAAGATGATCAAACAATCATTCGGAATGTTCTGTCATTACGAATCGGCACGGGGCGGATGAAATCGGATATGCACCGGCTTATGCTCAATCTCGAAGCCCATCCCGGCGGAGGCTGCCTCGCAACGAGAGGAAAACATTCTAATCTTATCTGCAACATGTTTTTTGAATATATCACGACAACAATGCCTGCAAAAATTTCATTGGAGCCATATTTTCTTCCGGGGATGAACGGTATTTTTTTTCTTGAAATTATGCAAATGTTTGCTTAATTTATAGAGCAGCTTTTTTATCCAAATTTTTGGTGTGTAAAATGCGTTCGTACTAAAGCCGCAGGTAAGGAGGATGAACCCGTTTCACCGGAAGAAATGTCGCTTGCAAAAGTTCGGAAAAGTGGCCGGTGAAAGTTTTAAGCAGACTCAACTCTAACATCTTACTAATCAAGAGGATCAGACATGATTGATTCGGAACGTGTGCGAGGCGTGGTTGTACCCTTGGTTACGCCCATTACTGAAGATGAAAAGGTCGATGAAGATGCGTTGCTCAAACTTATGAATCACGTGCAGGAAGCCGGAGTTCATGGTATTTTTGTAAACAGCACCACAGGCGAGGGGATCGCTCTGGAGAATTCCGAGCGCAACCGGGCTCTGGACATTGTGGCAAAAATCAGAAAGAAGGAATTATTGATCTTTTCAGGCATTAGTGATACGTCAACGCGGCGGACCCTGCAAAATCTGGCGCAGGTCGAAGAAAAGGGCGCGGATGTTGCCGTGCTGCATCCCCCGTTTTATTACCCGGCCAATAATCAGGAGGAACTGTATCGCTATTACAAAACGGTGGCAAAAAGTGCCCAAATTCCCTTGATGATTTACAATATTCCCTCCATGACCAAGTCAAATGTGCATATTGAAACAGTTTCCAGACTCATGGAAATCGACAATATTATTGGAATTAAAGACAGCTCTGTGGATTATTTGTTTCTGTTGAAACTGGTTCGGTTAAAGGAAAAGCGGCCCGACTTTAAAATATTTATCGGGAAGTCCCATTTCTGGACAGCCGGCATTTTATCCGGGGCCGACGGAGCCCTGGACGGAATTTCCAATCTCATCCCGGGTCTGTGTGTAAAACTCTACGATACCATTCAATTTGGGAATCCGAAAGAAGCCTTTGCACTTCAGCGAAAAATTGACGACATCTGGGAAATCTACAATTGTGGTTCATTCCTGAGCGGAATCAAAACGGCACTAAAATATATGGGAATCGGGAACGGCCGGGTGACTGAGCCCATTCAGGAAATCTCTGATGAGGAAAAGAAAAAGATCTACACCATCTTGATAGAGAATGGCGTAATAACGGCTCATTGACAGCGAGCCAAACCAATTCCGAACCGCATATTTGATTCGTAACCTCGAAAAAGGGCTTGTATTTTCTCCAAATTTTTTCGACATTATTTTAACTGCATTCCATTTTTCTGAGTCATAAGGAGAACCATCCCATGTCCATTTCTGTAACCATTGGTCAAAAAGAATATTTTAAGGGGATTGGGAAAATCCCTTTCGAGGGGCCGGATTCGCAGAATCCTCTGGCATTCAAATACTACGATGAAAATCGTGTGATTGCCGGGAAGCCGATGAAGGAGCATTTCCGGTTTGCCGTGGCATATTGGCATTCCTTCTGCAACACGGGCGCCGATCCCTTCGGCGCCGGAACCAAAGAGTACCCCTGGTTGGAAAATTCCGATCCGATGCAGGCGGCTCGGGAGAAACTGGATGCCGCCTTTGAATTTATTTCCAAATTGGGGATTCCCTTCTATTGTTTTCACGATCGGGACCTGGCTCCCGAAGCGGAGAATGTTTCCGGTTCTGAAAAAAATTTGAAGGAAATGGTAAAACGAGCCAAAGAAAAGCAGGACGCCTCCGGGATCCGGTTGCTCTGGGGAACGGCCAACCTGTTTTCGCATCCCCGCTACATGAACGGGGCTGCAACGAATCCCGATTTTCGGGTGGTGACCCACGCGGCGGCTCAGGTGAAAGCCGCCCTTGAAGCGACCGTTGAGCTGGGAGGCGCCAATTACGTGTTTTGGGGCGGCCGCGAAGGATATTACTCCCTTCTTAATACCGACATGAAGCGCGAGCAGGAACATCTGGCCCTGTTTTTAAGCAAAGCCCGGGATTATGCCCGGGAAATCGGTTTCACAGGGACCTTTTTGATTGAGCCCAAACCTATGGAACCCACCAAACACCAGTATGATTTTGACGTATCCACCGTGATTGCGTTTTTAACCCGCTACGGTCTGGATGGGGATTTCAAAATCAATATTGAGAACAATCACGCAACCCTGGCGGGACATACCTTTGCTCATGAAATCCAAACGGCGGCAAATGCCGGATTGCTGGGTAGCCTGGATGTCAATCAGGGCGATCCCCACAACGGCTGGGATACGGATGAATTCCTGCACAATCTTTATGATGCTGTAGAAATCATGCTCATTCTGCTGCAGCACGGGGGACTCGGAACCGGGGGTATGAATTTCGACGCCAAAACCCGGCGCAACTCCACTGACTTAAAAGACCTGTTTATCGGTCATATTCATTCCATGGATACTCTCGCACGGGGGCTGATTGCAGCCGAAAAAATTCTGAAGGAGTCATCCTTTCTGAAAGCAAAAAAAGAGCGTTACGCCAGTTTCGATTCGGGCAAGGGCCGGGCATTTGAAGAGGGAGCGCTTGGTTTGAAACAATTGGCCCAACTGGCCGAAGAATTTGGCGAGCCGGAGCTCATCAGCGGGAAACAGGAATGGTACGAGAGCCTGATCAACCAATTTATTTAGCAGGCAAAAGAAATCAGCTGCGAATGCGCGAATGATTTGTTGCAGGGGCGATTTATGAATCGCCCCTACAAATCGGCCATTTTAAAAACAGCGAAACTGTTTAATATTTGTAGCAATCCAGAAAAAGACCCTCCCCTAACCCCTCCCTGAAATCAGAGAGGGGAACGAAAGGCGTGGGTAATTAATTTCTACAAAGGTTCAATGCCTTCGGCGTTTTTTAGGGGCTATTCTGTTTGGGTTATTGAGAATTGGTATTTGGGATTTATTTGATTATTGGGATTTGTCATTTGGAATTTCCCCTTTGCGGCTTTGCGTTTTTGCGGTATTTTTTAAAGCCCCGAATACGCGAATGATAAAATAAGAGGATTTTACATGTCCGTTTTATTTGCCGGTTTGGATGTGTCGACCCAAAGCTGCAAATTGGTTGTCATCGATTGGGACTTGCAGCGGGTCGTTTACACGGATTCCGTTCAGTATGATGTTGATTTGCCGCAGTACGGCACAAAAATGGGTGTCATCCCCGGTCTGGGCGAAGGCGTGTCCGAATCGGATCCCCAAATGTGGCTGGATGCCGTCCAAATGGCGTTTACGCGATTGCGGAATGCGGGTTTGCCCGTAGAAGCGATCCGGTCGATTTCTGTCTCGGGGCAGCAGCACGGATTGGTTTCTCTGGATGCACAGGGGAATTTAACCCGCTCCCGAAGCAAACTCTGGAATGATTTTTCCACACAAGAGGAATGTGATATTTTAACCCGGCGGGTGGGCGGCAAAGAGGCCATGATTCGGGAAATTGGAAACACCCAGCGGACCGGGTACACGGCGGCGAAAATCTTCCACATGTTCCGCCACGAACGCGAGGCCTACGATCGAACCGCCACCTTTTTTCTGGTGCACAACTTCATCAATTGGTACCTGACCGGCGGAGGTCACAATGGTGTGCGGGTGATGGAACCCGGTGATACCTCCGGAACGGCTCTCTGGAACCCGGTTACAGGGCAGTGGTCCCAAAAAGTGATTGAGGCCATCGATCCCGGCCTGCAGGATAAATTACCGCCCGTTTTACCATCAGACAAGAGCATCGGGAATATTTCGCAGGATTTGGTTCACACATTCGGATTTTCTGCCGATTGCCGGATCGATGCCGGCAGCGGCGACAATATGTACGGGGCGGTCGGCACGGGGAATGTGCGCCCGGGCATTGTTACCGTGAGTCTTGGAACCAGCGGAACAGCCTACACCGTTTTGACCGAACCGTATGTGGACCCGGAGGGGGAAATCGCCGCCTTTTGCGACAGCACGGGTCAGCATTTGCCGCTTTTATGTGTGTCGAATATGGCCAACGGCTACGTCGATTTTTTAAAGGAATTCAATCTGTCCCACGACGAATTTACGAGACTCATTCGCAAAACGGCTTCGGGGAACGGGGGACGGCTGCTTATCCCCTGGTTTGAGGGCGAACGAACACCCGACGTTCCAAAAGCTGCTCCCGTTCATCTGGGGTTTCGGACGGGAGATTTTACAAAAGAGATTCTGGCCCGGGCCATTCTGGAAGGGCATATTTTAAATCTTTATTACGGATTTCAACGCATGCCGGTCAAACCGAAGGAAATCCGCTTGACGGGCGGACTCTCGAAATCAGAGGCGTGGCAGCAGGGCATCGCCGATGTTTTTGAGGCGGAAACCGTACCGGTGGAGGGAGAAGGCGCCGCTCTTGGCGCGGCCCTTCACGCCGCCTGGGTGTGGCAGAAGGAAAACGGCCGGGCTATCCCTCTCGAAACGTTGGTTCAGCCGTTTGTAAAACGGAATGAAGAACAGCGAAAGAAGCCGATCGCCAAGAATGTTCAGGTGTATCAAAAACAAAAGGAGCTTTACACGGCACTTGTCAATCGAATCCTCGGCCGAGCCGCGGGAAATCCTTTTGATTTACGGGCGGGAATGCCTGTCGGGAATTGACGGAATCACCGCACCCGTAAAGGGTGCGGCTACAGATTGCAGAGGTAACCGCAGGCTTTATGCCTGCGTTCTTGCGAAATCGGAGAAACTGCTTCATCAACCTTTGGTGGATTTGCAATGACACCGTTACTTGAAGAAGTCTGGGTATGTGTACGAAGATTCACGGGGGCGCACCCGTAAAGGGTGCGGCTACAGATTACAGGAGTAACCGCAGGCTTTATGCCTGCGTTCTTCTCACTATACGTTTATGCTACGGAGGTCTCACACCCCATGAATTTGAAAGCGGATCATTTTGCATTTGAGGTTTCCGATCTGGATGCCTCAATTGACTTTTATTCCCGAATTCTCGGATTAAAGGTATTGTCGAAAATGGTGGATTCAGACCATCACGAGGCCTTTGCGTTCCTGGAATTGGAAGGCGCAAATCTGGAACTCCTGCAGCGTCTGGATGAAAACAATTTGCCGCTGCCTTTTCAAAGGCCACCCATTCAACCCCCGTTTTGTCCGCATCTGGCCATTCGATCAGAGAATCTGGAGGGCCTGCTCGCGGAATTGCAGAAAAAGGGTGTGCCCGTGGTAAAAGATCTTCAGGAAATTCCGGGTCAGGTGAAGTGGTTTTATGTGTCGGATCCGGATCACAATGTAATTGAATATGTTCAGTGGCTGAAGAAATAAACCTTTTTCACAGCAGCGCTAAATACGGTACCTCAACTTGAGGATTTGACAGTATTTCGACAGGATTCACAAATTTACATTTTCATTTCCACCCCTGAAATCCAGGCTCGGGTTTTGAAGCAAATAACTCAGTCAAGTCCCATTTTCCAAAAAAAAGGAGAATTCCATGACACCCCGTAAACTGACCATCATCGTGCTTTTTTTAATCGTAACGATTTTGTCCGGTTGCAGCGGTTTCAATCATCCGGCCAAACAGGTGACGGTATCAGCCCTTTTTGGCTCGAATATGGTATTGCAGCGAGGGATGAAACTTCCGGTGTGGGGCACTGCCGAACCCGGGGGACAGGTGCGAGTGGAGCTGGGCAGTTTCCGGAAGCAGGGTACGGCAGGCAAAGATGGTAAATGGAAGGTGGTTTTTAATCCCCTTCCGGCTGGCGGACCGTACACGCTCAAAATAATCGGCCGGGACACCACCTCATTTCGAAATGTTATGGTGGGTGAGGTGTGGCTCTGCTCGGGCCAGTCAAATATGGAAATGCCTCTCGGTGGTTGGGGGAAAATCAGGAATTACAAACAGGAAATCGCTGCGGCCGATTACCCGACCATCCGGTTGTTTCAGGTAGAAAAAACCATGAGCACCCGCCCGGATTCCGTCGTGCGCAGTGACGGTTGGAAGGTTTGCTCGCCGGAAACGGTTCCGGAGTTTTCTGCCGCTGCCTATTTTTTTGGCCGAAATCTTTCGGAAAAGCTGCACGTCCCCATCGGATTAATTGAATCTGCCTGGGGTGGAACGGTTGTAGAAGCCTGGACAAGTGCCGCCTCTCTGGATACCTTTCCGGAGTTTACGAAAATACTCCAGGAGATGAAAACCGGCCAATTTTCGAAGGATCGTATTTTTACGGTGTATCAGAAGAAACTGGCCGGCTGGAGAAAACAGGTCTTTGGAAAGATTGCCCGTTTGGGTGATTTTAAAGCTCATTGGGAATCGCCTCAACTGGATGATTCAGGCTGGAAAACCATGAGACTTCCCACCTTCTGGGAGAGGGCCGGCTTTAAAAATCTGGATGGCGTGGTCTGGTTTCGGAAAACCGTGACGCTCCCGGCCAGCTGGCAGGGTAAGGGCGCCACGCTTTCTCTTGGCCCGGTAAATGACGCGGACAACACGTATTTTAACGGGATGAAGGTTGGCGGTTTGAGCTACCACGAATGGCCCCGGCGCTACCCCATTCCCGATTCTCTTATTCACGCCGGGAAAAATGTTATCGCCGTTCAGGTGTTGGACATCGGAGGAAAAGGGGGACTGTACGGAAAACCCGAACAGCTCAAACTTATTTCGCAGACCGGAGCATCTGTTTCGCTGGCCGGGCCGTGGCGTTTTCACATCAGCCGGATTGCGTTGGATGCAAAAAAGTTGCCGCGCCAACCGAGTGTCCCCCGATTGTCAAACCAGCCGTCCGTGCTGTTTAATGCTATGATTGCTCCGTTGATCCCGTTTCCCATTCGCGGGGTAATCTGGTATCAGGGAGAATCCAATGCCGACCGCGCCTACCAGTACCGGAAGCTCTTTAAGGCATTGATTCAGGATTGGCGGAATCACTGGGGGGAAGGAGACTTTCCGTTTTTGTTTGTTCAACTGGCTAATTACATGCCGAGAAAACCGGAGCCCTCGGAAGATGCCTGGGCGGAGTTGCGAGAGGCTCAAACGATGGCGCTGTCGCTTCCGAATACGGGAATGGCCGTCACCATTGACATCGGCAATGCGAAGGATATTCACCCGAAAAACAAACAGGAGGTTGGGCGGCGGCTGGCTCTGATTGCCCGCCATCTGGTGTACGGGGATTCCGTGGACTATTCCGGTCCGATGTACCAGTCGATGACCATTGAAGGAAACCGCATCCGGCTGAAATTTTCCCACGTAGACGGAGGGTTGATTACAAAAGGCGAAAATGCTCCGGTGGGATTTGCCATTGCCGGAGCCGATCACAAATTTTATTGGGCACGGGCCAAAATTGACGGGCCCACGGTCGTTGTTTGGAATCCGAATGTTCTCCATCCGGTGGCGGTTCGTTACGCCTGGGCCTCCAATCCGAAGTGCAATTTGTACAACCGGGCAGGTCTCCCGGCCTCTCCCTTCCGTACGGATAATTGGGACGGCATCACAAAGGGAAACAAGTAGAATAGGGTTCTTCATGGCGTTGATGTGTTTTGTGAATAACAAAAGCGCCATTAGTCGGATGAGCTCTTGTGAACCCCGCCAAATAGAATTACAGGCAGAAAATACGGGGCAGGTGTTCTTAACGATTCAGTGGAAAGAGGAACTACTGAAATGAAAATCGGGCACGGAAATCTTTTTCTCCTATCCGTTTTCGCACTGGTGATATTTTTCGTGACCTCCTGCGGGGTTGTGGAGTACGAAAAGAAAAAATGCCCGGAAGACAAGTTTGTTCAGGAACTCTGGCTTATTGATCTGAATCAAAACACGGAAGTCCTTGTAGGCCATGGCACAAATCCCGTGTTTTCTGCCGACAGCCGCCATGTTGTTTTTATTGATGATTCCAATGCCGTTGTTTTATTTGATCTTAAAACTCAATCCGTCACGCCGCTGATTTCTTCTTTCAAATATGTGTACAGTTTGACAATTACCTACAAGACAAATTGGCTTGCATTGTCAGCAATGGATTTTGCTTCTGCTTCGGTTGATATTTTTATTCTTCACCCGGACGGATCCGGTTTGAGAAATCTTAGCTATTCCAACTCCCGAAATGAAAATGACCCGAGTTTCTCGTCTGACGGGAAATGGATTGTTTTTAAAGAGGAATCTGATATTTCAATGATGAATTTTCAAGGGGAAAAGAGAACTCTGATAACAGGTAATACGGGATCTATTGGTTTCCCCCGATTAACATTTAGCGGCAATAAATTGGTGTTTCTTCACTACCCGGATAAAAATGTAAAAATCTGTGATTTGAAGGATTCAACCAAAGATACAACCATTCAAATTGCAGGGGGACACGTTGATATTTCCCCAACCAAAGATGAAATTTTGTATTTTTATTACGGCGGCCTTTACGAGATGGATACCAATACATTTGCAAAGGAAAAAATTGCTGATTATGGTCGATCTTTTTCTTATTCCCCCGATGGCCAATGGGTTGTTTTTATCGATTTGAACGATCGCATCATTCTTAAGAATATCGAGACAGGCGTGCAGAAAGTCGTTAAAGAATTTTCCCGAAATGAAATGAATAACGGCATGATAAACTCATGTCGCATCTCTCCGGATAATCAAAAGATTCTTTTTCAAAAAAGTTACACGAAAAAGGTGATTCCTTAATGATGAGCCTTAAAAAACAGGCCCTTTTATTTTTTATGATTTTGCTGATTCCCGATCTTTTGGCGGCAGAATGGCGGTGGCAAAATCCAACACCGCCGCCCGAAACCTTTAACGATGTTTATTTTATTGATCATCAGACGGGCTGGATGGTAAGCAGTTTCGGCAGCATTTTTAAAACCAGCGATGGAGGTCGCCATTGGGTGAAACAGGTTTCGCACGTGAGTGAATATTTAAGCTCCGTTTATTTTATCAATTCCGACACAGGCTGGGCCGCCGGTGGAAAAAATTATTCGGCCATTTTGGTGTCAACCGAAGATGGTGGAGAAACTTGGAGGCCTCAAAAAATACCGGGGGCCTGCCGAATAAATGATGTTGTTTTTGTTTCTCCGGCCACCTGGTTTGCCGTGGACGCGTGCGGTCTCATCGCAAAAACACGCGATGGCGGGAAAACCTGGCAAATTACAGGTTCCGGTTCCGGGGGGCTAAACGATATTTGCTTTCCTTCGCCCGATGTGGGGTGGGCTGTAGGAGAAAAGCATAAAATTATTCGAACGACAGACGGCGGGAAAACGTGGAACCGGGTGGCTAAGAGGATCAATTATTACCATTTGAGGGGTGTCTTTGCAGTTGATTCAAGCACGGCCTGGGTGGTGGGAGACGGGGACAATGTGCTGTTTACTCACAACGGCGGCCAAACCTGGGAGGTGCAAAAGACCGATTCGCCTTTTTCTTTTATTTCAATCACATTTGTTAATCAGACAAGCGGCTGGCTCACCGGGTACCACGGGGTCATTGGGCATACCACAAATGGTGGAAAGTCCTGGACGATTGCCAGGCAGCCCGATGACGTCAGTTTGATTGGTCTCCATTTTTTAAACGATCAAACGGGCTGGATTTGCGGAGAAAGCGGGATACTATTACGAACAACCGATGGTGGCGAAAGTTGGGTTCATCTGAACAAAGGGAAACGAAACACGCTGTTGGACATTTTTTCCGCAGGGGATGAAGCCTGGGCTGTTGGAACGCAAGGAATTATCTTGCATACGCAGGACGCCGGCAACCAGTGGGATGTGCAAGAAAGTGGGACGCAGAAGGATTTGCGCGGGGTCGCGTTTTGGAATCATCAAACAGGCTGGGCAGTCGGCAATGCCGGAACAATTTTACACACATCGAACGGTGGCCTGTACTGGGAACGTTTAGAAGTGCCATTTAGTACCCACCTGAACGGGTTGGCTGAACTTGATGAAAAGACGCTTTTTGTTGTGGGAACAGGGGGCATGGCTTATGCCACGCAGGATGCCGGGCAAAATTGGAAAAGCCAAAAACTGGGGAATACCGATCTTTTGGCCATTCAATTTGTTGATGCTCAAAATGGCTGGATAGTGGGGGGAGATTTTAAAAATTCTGTGATTTGGCATTCGTCAAATCGCGGGGAGACATGGGAGAAACAAAAAAGTCCCCTTTCGATGGGACTTCGAGACGTGCATTTTGTGGACGTATTTCATGGTTGGGCTGTGGGAGGCGGCAGTTGGAGTCAGGAGCCAACCCTTATTCGAACGGCAGACGGCGGGCGTCACTGGGTTGTTTGTCGGACTCCGAATCGCCGTGGCTTGCGTGCGGTTTGGTTTCTGGATCAATTTCATGGCTGGACCGTTGGAGAGCAAGGCAATGTCCTGTCAACTTTTGACGGCGGTGTGACCTGGCAAAGCCAGCCCGTCAGAATGAATGGAACGCTCAATGCGGTAATGTTCAGTTCAAAAACGTCCGGGTGGGCCGTGGGAACCGGCGGAGCAATTCTGCATTGGGAGGTGCCGGATTCCTCTTCCGGTCGAGGAACCCCTGTGACCGAATTATTAAATATTTTTCCCAATCCGTTTCATTCTGAGGCGGTTGTTGATTTCATACTGGAAAAACCGGAATTTGTAAAAATTTATCTTTTCAATCTTCTGGGAAAAAGGGTTGCAACTATTGCAGAGACGCCCATGGATAAGGGTGAGCATCTGGTCGTTTTTCGGCCCCGCTTTTTGGCGGCGGGTGTTTATTTTGTCCGATTGACTACACCTACTTTTCAGAAGGTAAATAAGATTTTGTATGTTCCTAAGTAGTTTCCTGTTGAAATGGGCGAGGTATTTTAGAATGTAAGGTACAACCCCACCCTAACCCTCCCCTTGGCAAGGGGAGGGGATGAGTTGGGAGAAAATGGGAGTGTGGTGTTTTGTTTTTCAGAGGTGGAGCAATTGGAAAAATTCGGCAAGAGGAGCAAATTCCGTCCCCTCCTTGGCAAGGAGGGGGCTACAGGGGAGGTTGGTTG
>JAADHR010000166.1 GCA_013151735.1 Calditrichota bacterium
GCGTATTTACATTCCATTTCATGGTAAATACCCAATGTATTTTTGGCAATTATTTCCGAATTCGCGATCTCCTGAGTCCCTATTCCACATTCCAGAATTCCACCAGTTCTTCCGGCACATTCGCCAAAAAGTCGGCTTCCTGGTCGTCGTAAATGAGCTCATCGGAAAAAGCCGGGGTAAACATCTGCCGGCAGATGATTAATTCCCGCCGCGGGCGCGTAATGGCCACATAAAATACGCGGCGTTCCTCATCGAGATTCCCTTCCATCACGGCCCAGCGGGAAGGAAAGTCTCCCGGGTTCACCGACAAGACAAACACCACATCCCATTCCAGGCCTTTTGCCTGGTGTACGGTTGTGAGCACCAGTTTTTTTTCTTCAGAGGGGGCCGCCTCCCGGTCCAGATCATCCTCCGCCAGCAAAATGTCGGCCAGAAATTGCTGACAGGTGGCATATCGATTGGCAATTTCCGCCAATCGTTCCAGATCCCGCTGACGTTCCCGATAATTGGCAAAATGGGTTTCCAGATAGTCTTTGTAAAATTCTCTTAAGATCCGTTGAATCATCGCCCCGGGTGATTTTTCCAGTCGAAGTTTCCGAATCAAGCCCTTGAATCCTTCAAAGCCCTCCGCTTGCTTCGACGCAATCAACTGGTCCAATTCCACAAAAGGATCGCGCTCGCCTTCAAGGGCCTGCAAAATACGGCTGGAAATGCGGCCGGCCGTCGCCTTCCCGATCCCTTCAAAAAGCATGAGCGCCCGATCCCAGGCAATTTGATCGCGCGGATTGGTTAGAAGCCGCAAAAAGGAAAGCACATCTTTTACGTGGGCGCTTTCCGTGAATTTGACGCCGGAATAAATCTCAAAGGGGATACCGGCATGGGTCAGTTCAATTTGCACCTCTAACGAATGGGAGTGAGACCGGTACAAAATGCCCATTTCATTCAAAGGGACGTCCGCGGCGATGAATTCCCGTACCCGCTGGGTGACAAATTTTGCCTGCTGGTCCCGATCCAGTGTAATGGCAATAATCGGTTTGGGGCCATCCCCTTTAACCGCGCGCAGTTCCTTCTGAAAAACGTTATTGGGAATCATTTCATTGATAAACGCCACAATCTGGCGGGTGCTTCGGTAATTATTTTGAATCTTGAAAACCCGGCAATCCGGATGCCGGGCAAAATCCAAGATATTTTGATAACGGGCCCCCCGAAACGAATAAATGCTTTGCGCATCATCCCCAACCACCATTAAATTCCCGTGGACGGCTGCCCATTTTTCTGCCAACTGGGCCTGAATGAGGCTGGTGTCCTGAAACTCGTCTACCAAAACCCACCGAAATTGGTCGGAAATCTTTTGAGCGATAACAGGATTCTCTTCAAGCAGGCGCATGACGTAAATTTGAAGATCATCGTAATCCAGAGCATTTAATTGGGCTTTTCGTCGCAGGTAATCCCGGTAAATGGCCTCCAGATGATCGAGGGACGGAACAAACCGGGGGTGCAGCTCAAGAACCGCTTCCCGCAGACTGATCAGCACATTTCCCATGTACGCGTAAAGGTCTGCAAGAGCTCTCGGGGCCAACACCTTGGGCTGTTTCTCTTTGGCGAAGTTTCGGGTTAAATATTCTCGGCGGGAAATCTTCAAGAGCGAAATGGAGTCGTCCCGATCGAGAATGGTAAAATTCGGTGCCACCCCCACATGCGAGCCGTAACGCCGCAGAAGACGGTTACACACATGATGAAACGTGCCTGCCAGCATGTCGGAAAGATCCCGGCGAACCAACGCCTGTGATCGGTGAATCATTTCGCGGGCCGCCCGCCGCGTAAACGTGACCAGCAGAATGTCCGTTGGCAGCATCCCGCTTTGAATCAAATGGGCCACTTTGTACGTAATGACGTGAGTTTTGCCGGAACCCGGACCGGCAATGACCAGACTCCTCCCCTGCGATTTGAGGACGGCCTCCCGCTGGTCGTCATCCAACCGGTCATAAAAAGAAGCGAGGGGCTTTCCCCGCTCTTTCAGGCGGTATGTTTTTCGGGCAACATTTTCAGTTTCCGGACTAAACACGAATCTGTTCCATTTTTACCGCCCCATCAATTTGTGGCGTCTTCGGCACGCCCGTTTCAAACCACATCCTCTTCACTGCCGCCGGTTCCGCCCTTTTTCATCTCGTAGGCTTCCCGCTCCGCTTCGTCAATCATCTGATCCAGTTCTTCTTTGTCCATTTCCTCGCCCAGTTCGCTTCCCATTTTTTTCATAAATTTTGCGATGGATTTCGGATCGTTTTCATCCAGGCCGCTCCAGGCACTCGGATCGGACAATTTTTCAAGCCGGTCCTCCTCCGACTGAAGGGTTGCAAATCGGGAAATTACCCGCTCCATTCGGCTGCTGCCGCACCAGCGACATTTCAATTCCCGCTTTTCATCCCGCTTTAAGAACAGGAAGTTGGTGCGCTTCCCGCAATCCAAACACCGGTATTCGTAAATTGGCATAACCCCTCACCTCTCTATTCTTTAACGCGTATAATTCAGAGATTTTTTGCCATAAAAATCCTACGTGGTTTATTTTGTAAATTCAGTTACCTATTTTTTAACCGTATAGAGAAGCCGCTCCCTGAGCGGAGTCGAAGGGAGCCTGGAATACTATCTTCCCCCGGTCGTTTCGACTCCGCTCAACGACCGTGCGTTCTCCAACCCCCAGGATTAGACGTAAAGACTATGACAACTAAAGCAAGTAGTTAATTGAAACATTGTTCAGTCTGCACGAATTTCCAGAAGCAAGGCATTCTTATCGATAGCCTCGCCCTGTTTCACCCCAATTGATTGGATCACCCCTGCAACCGGCGCCTTGATTTCATTCTCCATTTTCATGGCCTCAATGACCATGAGCCCCTGCCCTTTTTCAACAGAGGTCCCTTTTTCTACCGAAATCCGAACCACAAGCCCCGGCATGGGAGCATGGATCGGAACAACTCCTTCCGCTTTTGCATCGCTGTGTGTCAATTGTTTGAGAAGCCGTTTCCTTTCATCCTCGACTTTTGCCAGGTAGGACGCCCCTTCAATTCCGATTTGAAATGTTCCATTTTGCGGCTGGACCCAAACCTCGTAGCTTTGACCGTCCAAAAGAAGGGAATAAACCGACGAGTCACCAATCTTCTTAAAATCGACCGGGATGGGCTGGTTTTCCAAAATCAGCGTTGGACGGTCATGGTTGCCGTTTAGATCGAATTCATATTCCTTATCTTCAATAGTCACAAAATATTTCATGTTCACCTCATGTTCTGCGTACGACCCGCCACTTTCCAGGGACTTTCACAGGGACGGTGATTTTGAGAAACAGACACCTTTGACGGCACTTTCTCCTGAGAGACCAGTAAGGCGGCAATTGCTGCAATCTTCGAATGGTCCGCCGATTCGAATTTTCCCTCCCGGAATTCCTTTTCCACAAACCCCGTATCAAAATTTCCATCCTGAAATTTTTTATTTTGCATGACCATAACGCCAAAGGGGATCGTTGTCTGAATGCCGTAGATTCGATATTCTTTTAGCGCACGAACCATTCGGGCAATGGCTTCGTTTCGATCTTTTCCCCAGACAATGAGTTTGGAGAGAATCGGATCGTAAAAAAGGGATACTTCAACTCCCTCGTAAACGCCGCTGTCCTCTCGAATCCCCGGACCGCTGGGTGGACGAAGAAATTGAATTTTCCCCGCCGACGGCATAAAGTTGTTGGCCGGATCTTCGGCGTAAATCCGCACCTCGATGGCGTGTCCGTGCTGCCGGATTTCTTCCTGCGAGTAGCTCAAAGGAATTCCGGAAGCGATTTTTAACTGCTCTTTCACCAGATCGATTCCCGTTGTTTCTTCGGTTACCGGGTGCTCTACCTGGAGGCGCGTGTTCATTTCTAAAAAATAGTAATTGAGGTGTTTGTCCACCAAGAATTCAATGGTACCGGCATTCTGGTAACCGCAGGCCTGTGCGGCTTTAACGGCCGCCTCCCCCATTTTCGCACGCATTTCGGGGGTTAGCAGCACGGAAGGCGATTCTTCCACCACTTTTTGATGCCTTCGTTGAATGGAACATTCCCGCTCGCCCAGATGAATGACGTGTCCGAACTTGTCGGCCAGAATTTGAAACTCAATGTGCCGGGGATTTTCCAGATATTTTTCGATGTACACCCGGTCATCGCCAAATGCGGACCGGGCCTCGGATTGGGCTGTACGGAGCGCCGAATCGAAATCCTCTTTCCGGGATACGACCCGCATGCCTTTCCCGCCGCCTCCTGCAGCTGCTTTCAGCAGAACAGGGAATCCAATCTCTTCGGCCTTGGCCAACGCATCCGATTCATTTGAGATGGGCTCAAGCGTGCCGGGCACCGTGGGAACACCCGCCGCCTTCATTCGCTGGCGGGCCATGGTTTTGTCGCCCATCAGACGAATTGCCTCGGGCGGAGGGCCAATCCAGATCAACCCGGCTTTTTCCACGGCTTCGGCAAAATCCGCGTTCTCCGCCAGAAATCCGTACCCGGGGTGAACGGCATCGGCGCCCGCTTTTTTGGCCGTTGCAATCAGGCGGTCTCCGACCAGATAACTTTCGGTGGATGGTGCTTTTCCAACGGGGTAGGCCTCATCCGCCATTCGTGCGTGCAGACTCAGTCGATCTGCCTCCGAAAAAACAGCCACCGTTCGGATCCCCATTTCCCGGCACGCACGAATCACACGCACCGCAATTTCACCCCTGTTGGCAATTAAAACCTTGCGAATCACAGCATCTCCTTTTTTCGGTTCAACAAACGGGCCACTGCATTCATTGCCCCGCTTGTTCACATTCCGGAAAAACCATTTACAGGTCGCTTTCTTCCTCGAATGACGCCAGGGCATCCTCTACCGAAGAGAAGATTTCCAGAACGCGCCCCAATTGGGCAATGTCGATCAATTTTTGCACCTTTGGCTGAGGATTCACCAATTTGATTTGCCCCCCGTAGTTTTTTGAATTCCGTAATCCAAACAAAATAGCCCCCAAACCGGTACTGTCCAGAGAAGAAACATCTTTCAAATCCAGAACAACCTTCGGGGATTCCTCAACAAAAATGCGGAGAAATTCCTTTTTCAAATCGGACGCATTTGAGGCATCCAATTTGGGTTGATCGGGAGTGCACACCGTCACCTTTCCTATTCGCCGTGTTTTTAATTCCATGAGTTTGTCCTCATTTTACCATGATGGTTACAAATCGATTGTTTCCAAAATATTTCCGGGCCATCTGCTTCACATCGGCCGGACGAACCTGTTTCATCCGATCAAAAAGGTGCGTCCAGACCCGATAGTCCCCAAAGGCAAATTGACTGAGTCCTAAAAAATAGGCCTGATTTTCCCGGGGCAATTGCCGCATCACATAACGTCCGATAAGCATGTGAACGGCCTTTTGAACCTCTTTGTCCGTTAACTTCTGCCCGGGAAAATCGCGGATTTCTTTTAGCAGAGCCTTTTCCGCCTCAACGGCATTCTGCGGACGTGTTCCCATCGACGCCGCAAAATAGGGTAGTTTGTCTGCAATAACCGACGAACCAATGGAATACGCCCAACCCTTTTGTTCCCGCAGATGGAATGCGATTTGAGAGGAAAGGATGGCATTCGTCACCATCAGCGCCGGATAGTCGGCCGGATCAAACTGATTCAACGGTTTGCCCACAAGAATGTAGGACTGCCCCTTGCCGAGATTTTTTTCGATTCGGACAGGCCGTGTCAGGCGATTCAGTTTGGCCGAAACCACAGGCGCCTGCCTCCCGGTGGTCCATTTCCCGAAATTCTTTTTGACGATCGCCATCATTTGGTCCGCCGGGCGATTGGTCACAATCGTTAAAATCAAATTCCCCGGAGAAAAATAGGTTTTGTAGTAGGTCTCTAAATCCTTCAGTGTAATGGACCTGATTTCATTCGGCCGCCCCAACACCGGCCGAACCAAAAGAGAATCGGCAAAAATCCGTTCGGCAAAAAGCTTTCCCGCAAGAGAACGGGCGGAATGTCCCTGTCGCCCAGCCCGGTTGGCCAGCTCGGCCTTTACACTTTCCAGAGCCTTTTCTGTGAATTTCGGTTTTTCAATTAATTCCGCAAGGATCTTGAAGGAGGGAATCTCAAAATCCTCCAGACATTCCATCCGAATGTAGGAGTAAAACCGGGACAAATAATAATTATCGTAGGGAATGTAGGGATTGTCGTGTACCTTCAAACGGGTGCCCATGGCCTCCAGGGTATCCTGCAGGGCTTGTTCGGTAAAATGCCGTGTCCCTTTCAGCAGCATATAATGCAGAACTTCCGTAATACCGTTTTTTCCTACCGGTTCCATCAAGAGACGGTTTTTGGCCAGAACATGAAATCCCGTCACCTGTGAGCCTGTACTTTGCTTGACGATGACGGTGAGTCCGTTAGAAAAAACATCCTTCTTGTAGGCTACGAGGGAGGTATTTTGTTGAGATTCTCTTGCCGGAGCTTCCGGTTTCATAAGCGTCACAACCGGCCGGACATTCGCCAGGTACGTTTGTGCCGCCTTTTGGATCGCCAGCGGTGTCACCTTCAGAATAGCGGTATTGTAGGATTTTAAAAAATCATATCCCCCCAGATAAAGAGACGTGGCTTTCATCATTCCGAAATAATGGGGCCGCTCAAACAGGTACGTATTTTCCGCCCGAATGGACGTGATGATGTGGCGCAATTTGAGGGGAGAAATCGGCTGTTCCCGAAGCTGTCGAAATACATTTTCCGTTTCCTTTACGAATGCTTTGGCCGACATGCCCGGTGCCAGAGTAGCATCGATTTTTAGGAGTGAGACATCCGGATGAACCACGTAATCCGAGTACACCTGAAAAACCTTTGGAGGGGCGGTTTCCTGAAAGGTTTGAGCAAGTTTTTCGTTTAAAATCGAATTTAAGATTTCAAAGGCATAATAATCTGCATCGGAGTATTTTGGAGCCGGAATGGCCATCGAAAGAAGGGGATGCCGGGTCGCTCCATGCGTGACAAAAATATCATGGCTGCGAACCGGACGCACCCGAATAGGCGTGGCAGGAGGCACATCTCCGGGAGGATACGGGCCAAAGTATTTTTCCACGACTTTCTTCATTTTTGCGGTTTCAAAATCGCCAATAATCACGGCAACCATATTATTGGGAACATAATGGGCTTTGTAATAGGCAAACACCTCATCGCGCGTGGTGTGAGCCAGCGACTCATACGATCCCAAAACCGGATAGGCGTACATGCTTCCCTTAAAATAAACATAGTTGAAGAATTCTTCCGCTGTGTAGCTGGGCTGGGTACGATCCTTCGCAATTTCCTCCAGCACGATTTTTCGCTCTTTTTTGAATTTTTCAGGAAGAAGCGTAGAGTTGAACAGCATGTCTGCCTGAATGTCCAGGGCGGTCTCGAATTGGTCTTTTGGCGCCAAAACCATAAAATCCGTGTAATCCCAGTCGGTATGCGCATTGTTGTAACCACCGATAAAATCCATTTCATCGTAGAGTTGTTTCTGCGTGCGGGTTTTGGTTCCGTTGAAGAGCAGGTGTTCCAGATAATGCGACGCGCCGTTAATAGCCGGGGTTTCATTCCGAACACCCGTTTTTACGATGACAACCGAGGCCACAACCGGATTGGAGTGGTTTTCCACGTAAATCACTTCCATTCCGTTTTCCAGCACGGAAAATTCAACCGGATTGGGGGAGGCTGCTTCGGCGGACATTCCGCTGATCAACCCGAGGAACAGACATCCCAAAAGCCGAAGGGAGTTAAGTTTGAAGGTAAAACGGGTCATATTTATTCCTTTCATTTAACTTGCATTATTCATAAATTCTGGCCACAAAGACTCTAAGTCACAAAGATCAAGACAACTATTTGTTTGAAACCTCTACGGTTGCGAGTTTTATTTAACAGCTTGTTTTATAATGAAAAATAATAAATCTAAAAAAATTAATTTGGATATTCTGACAATCTATTTTTTAGCACCTAAGCAAAATTCCCCTCTAAAAAGAGGGGTGATCCGTCGGCCAGCCGGCGGACGGATCGGGGTGTGTTACCTATTTGTTGGATAAGTTTAATAATAACACACCCCTAAATCCCCTCTTGATAGAGGGGACTTCCCTAATACTTGCGTTACGTCGGTCTCAATAAAAACTTACAAAAGCATGTCCGCTGCCCGCCAAACTTTCTCTTTCTTGTTTTCAGGGATTTTGCGCATGTTTTTTCGTATCCATTCGTGCAAATTCGTGGGGAACAAAAAGAGCTCACAAATTACACACCCCTAAATCCCCTCTTGATAGAGGGGACTTCCCTCGTCGCTAAGTTTAACCATTTCCGGTTAACGTGGGTGCAACGGGTTAACGT
>JAADHR010000167.1 GCA_013151735.1 Calditrichota bacterium
TGTTCCGTAACGGAAAATCCCAGATGGTGCAGCTCGTGAATCACCTTCTGCCGAATCGGATACGGCGGCAGAAGAATCTCCCGGCTGAGGGCACGTGTTACAGCCGCATTTTTTTTCGTCTTAAAAAAAATCCGTGCCGTTGCCAATAGACGGGGCTCGCTCGTATCCAGACCCGCCAGTGCCCCGCATTGGATCAAGCGCTCCGCTTCCGAGAGATTCACCTGACTGCGCGTTAAAAAATCAATAACATCCTGAAAGGATTTGTCCTTTCGAACTGACAGAATTCGGCCAATAGACCGTCGACTAAGATTTAAAATATTTCCCAAACCCACGCGGATGCCGTTTCCCTCAAGGGAGAACGTCTCAGCTGATCGATTCACATCGGGAGGCAAAATGGAAAGCCCCAACCGTCGGGCTTCTTCCACGTAGGCAAATAGCGGGTAGTACCCGCCGGGATTGTTGAGAAGGGCCGCCATGTATTCCGCCGGAAAATGCCGTTTCAGAAATGCCGTCTGGTAGGCCAAAATTCCATAGGTCGCGCTGTGCGCCTTGTTGAATCCGTAGGAGGCAAAGTGGGTCAGCCAATCAAATATTTTACGGGCCGTGTTCACATCCACTCCGTTTCGCCTGGCGCCTGCCAAAAATTTGTCCCTCAGGTGCCTCACCGTTTCCAGCGACCGCGATTTGGTCATGAGCTTGCGCAATACGTCGGCTTCACCCAGAGTGAGTCCCCCGATGGTTTGCGCCACCTGAAGTACCTGTTCCTGGTACAAAATGATCCCGTAGGTCTCCTTCAAAATGGGCTCCAGCAGCGGATGCGGGTAGGTTGTAGGCTCCAGTCCGGCGCGGCGGCGAATGTACACCTCTTTCATCCCGCCTTCAGCCGGCCCCGGACGGATTAACGAAATGGCCGCAATAATGTCGTCCAGACTCTCAATTTGCATTTTTTTTAGCAGACCCCGCATGGCCGGGCTTTCCAATTGAAAGCAGCCCAAACCTTTTCCCTCCCGAAGCATCTGAAGGGTTTCCGGATCATCTTCGGGAATGTCATTCAGCTTTACGGGCCGCCCGTGCCGTTTTTGAATGTCTGCGGCGGCTTCCGAAAGAATGGTCAATGAGCGAACCCCCAGCAAATCCATTTTGACCAGACCCAATTTTTCCACACTGTGCATGTCGTACTGGGTAATCACCCATCCGCCGGAAGCCTGTTCAAGAGGAGCAAAATGTGTGATTCGTTTCGGCGCAATCACCGTTCCGCCGGGATGAACGGAGAGATGCCGGGGAAAGCCGGAAATCCGTGCCGCAATGCTGAAAATCCTTTCCAGAAGCCGGGAATCCAGCCGAAGTCCCTTCAGCTCCGGCAGGGTTTTAAGGATTGATCGGAAGTCCTTCATCGGCCGATGGGGTAAACGCTTGGTGAACCGGGAGATTTCTTCTTCGGGAATCCCGAAAGTTTTGGCGACTTCCCGAATAGAGGATCGCATTTGAAAGGTCACAATGGTGGCAATCAGTGCCGTTTTGTCATGGCCGAATTTTTCGTAAACATAGGTCAACACACGGTCACGATTTTTCCAGCAGATGTCCAAGTCAATATCGGGAGGTTCGGCCCGCTCGGCATTGAGAAATCGTTCAAAATACAGGTTAAACCGAATCGGATCGGCCTGTGTGATGTCCAGTGTGTAGGCAATCAGGCTATCGGCCGCCGAGCCGCGTCCCACACAGGGAATATTTTCTTTTCGGCAAAAATCCACAATGGTTTTGACAATCAGAAAGTATTCCACAAAGCCCAGATTTCGAACAACCAGCAATTCGCGGTTGAGCCGGTCCCGAATGGCGGGTGTGATGTGGGAATATCGGCGGTGCAAGCCGGTGTAACACAGTTTTTGCAGACGTCCGAACGGTGTTTCCCGGCGGGGCAGCGCTATCCCCGGGAATACCGGTTTCCCAAGGGAAAATTCCAGCTGACAGCTTTTTGCAATGAGGAGCGTGTTAAGCAGGGCGTCCGGGTGTTTTCGAAAACGCTCCCGCATTTGGCCGGGTGACTTCAGAAACTGTTCAGGAGACCCAACCCCCACGACCTTTTCCAGAGTCGTATTCTGATCAATTGCCTGCAGGGTGCGCCAAATTTCCCAATCGGACGGTTTCAACAAATGCACATTGTTGGTAGCTACAACAGGAATTTTTAATTCTCTCGCCAGAGCCGCAACCCTCAGGTTCAGCCAGTCGTCTTCCGTGGAAAAATTCTGCAATTCAATGTAGAATTGCTTCCCAAAAATAGACTGCCATTTTCGAAAAAAGGCAACAGCTTCATTCAATCTGCGCCGGCGCAAGAATTTAATGCCGGGATTTCGCTTTCCGCCGGAAAGGGCCACAAGCCCGGCGGTGTACGGCTTTAGGTCATTTAAACGTACCTGAAAACCACCGGCTCCCCCGGCCAGATGTCCCCGCGTGATGATTTCGGACAAATTCTGATAGCCCCGTCGATTCCGGGCCAGAAGCACAACCGAACCGGCATCCACCAGGTTGATCTCCGCACCGATAATGGGATGGATTCCGGCCTCTCTTGCCTTTTGGTAGAATTCAATCGCCCCGGTCAGCCGGTTCGTATCGGTGAGCGCAAGAGCCGGTGCACCCGTTTCAGCCGCCCGGCGAATCATGTCGTCAATGCGGAGCGTGCTGTCCAGAAAACTGTAATTACTGTGACAGTGAAGGTGTATGAAGGATGTACCCATGGCCGTCCATCTCATAGTTTGATTGCAGCAGAAGCGTTTTCGCCGGAAGAATGGCAGCAAAACCGAAACGCCGGCGAATGTGATCAATCGTTCGATTCAGGGATTTCTCTTTCTCCTGAAATTGAAAAAGCCGGGGCTGCGCGGCGTCCCACTCCAGTCCGGAAAGCTGAACGCCCACAAAGCGTATGCGCGTCCGGCGCAGGTGCAGGGTTTCAAACACGTGTTGGGCCATTTTTTCTAATTGAAACCCATCCTGGGTGCTTTCCGGCAAAGTCACACTCTTTTTCAGGGTCCGGAAATCGGAATAGCGAATAGCCAGGCTCAATTTTCGACAGGTCAGGTGGTTTTCCCTCAATTTTTTCGCCAGGCGTTCAATCAGGTAGTGAATCGTGGCCAAGACAACGGCCGGATCACTCACGTCCTCCCCAAAGCTGGTCTCGCGACTCAGATTCTTTGGAAGCCGCACGGCCCGTACGGTTCGGTGATCCTTCGCATTGGCGAATTCCCAGAGTGTTAATCCCCTTTTTCCAAACATTTGAAAAAGGAGATTCCTGGACATCTGAGCCAGTTCTCCCACTGTCAGGATTCCCAGATCGTACAAAAGGCGCTGTGTCGCCGGGCCCACACCCGGTAACTCATGGACCGGCAATGGGAACAAAAATTCCAGCTCCCGTCCCTCCGGGACGTACGTCAGTCCCCGTGGTTTTCGCTGGCCGGATGCGATTCGGCTGATGAGCTTGCTGGATCCGATGCCGATTGAAACCGGGATGTGCAGGCGCTCCCAGACACTTTTCTGAATGGTCTGCGCCAGCGCCACCGGGTTTTTCCAGAGGCGGCACATGCCGGAAACATCCAAATAGGCATCGTCCAGAGAGCTGAACTCAACGGCGGGCGTGTAGTCGCGGTAAATGTGAAGCAAACGCCTGGCAACGTCATGGTAGTGTCTGAAATCCCCCTTCAGAAAAATCGCATGGGGACAGCGTTTTTTGGCCTCCGAAAGGGGCATCCCCTTGCGGACGCCTTTTTCGCGCGCCTCATAACTGGCGGAGTGAACCACGCCCCGTTGGTCGGGCAGTCCTCCCACAATTACCGGTTTTCCCCGCAACAGAGGATTAAAACTCTGTTCGGCCGATGCAAAAAACGCATCGACATCAATGTGAAAAATTAATGGGGCCATGACCACTCCTAAAATAACTGAACAAATGTACAGATATAGTATACACATGTTCAGATTATTTTTCAAGTCTTTTTTCAAAAAATTTCTTTTTTATTGATATTATTCCCGAATTTTTCTATATTTAAAAATTATTGATGAGAAAATACTACAAGCATATCACCCCGCCGGGGCTGGGTTGCAGCCCACACTTTGTAAACAGGTTCAGGCTGATTCGATAAAAGCACTGTTCGGTGCAATCGGTTTGTAGTAGAAAAAAGACTTTTTCTTTTTGACTGCCGTCAGGCACGACAGGCCATTGGCAGATAAAACCCGAAACGCTCAATGAAAAATTCACGTGTCTTTCCAAACATGAGGATCACCCATGCACCCAATGTGGAGTAACATTTTTAAGGAATCCGGAAATAAAGGGGAAAACCTGTACCAGATTCTTTCACGGGTTCCGATCTTTGAGGAACTCTCCAAACGGGAACTCCGGGAATTTATTCGCATTTCTCACAAACGAACCTACAAACCGGGCGAAATTATTTTTTGGAAGGGAGAACCCGGCGTTGGAATGTACATTGTACAGCACGGTGAGGTAACGGTTTTTAGCGGTGAAAATCCACAAAATCCCGATATTGTTTTCGCGACGCTTTCCGAAGGAGATTTTTTTGGTGAGCTGGCGCTTCTGGATGACGCACCCCGGTCAGCATCCGTTGCCGCCAAAGAAGCAACGGAGTTAATTGGTATTTTCCGGCCGGACCTGTTTTCCCTTTTCGAACGAAAACCGGCTCTCGGTGTAAAAGTGCTGCTTAAATTGGCCCAACTGGTCGGCGAACGTCTTAAACTGACCAACCAGGCCCTGGAAGAATGCAAGCAAAATGAGGGAAAGTAACACATGACCGATTCAAAAGAAAAACTTCTCTCCATCCAGATGGACCGTGCTGAAGTCCACAAACTGTTTCAAATTCTCTTCCTGTCGGTTACGGCTATTCTTTTCATTTGGGCGCTGATCGAAATAGTGGTTCATTTTCGGGAATTAACCATTCTTTTTGTGCTTTCTGCCCTGGTGGCCTACTTGCTGGATCCGGTTGTTGCCTTTTTAGAAGCCAAGGGACTCAGCCGGGCGCTTGCTACGCTGCTCATTTTTGTGGTTCTGGGAGCACTCATCGGATGGGGGCTGTACATTCTTTTGCCGAAAATTACCGGACAGGTTAATTCGATCAGCAAATACCTGCAAAGCGGAAACATCAAAAATCTGTTTGGAAATTGGGACGCGATTTTAAAGGAAAAATTAGCCTTTCTTGGCAGCCCGGAAACCATTCAAAATCTAACCACAAAAATTCAGGCGGCCCTGGTGCAATTTCAGGAGGGACTCTTTAAACTGGCTCTCTCCCTCTTTTCTGCCCTGTCTGACCTGGCCATCATCCCATTCATTACCTATTTTTTAATTAAAGACGGTCCGGCCATGAAAAAGGCCCTGATTAAGGCCGTACCCAACCGCTATTTCGAGATGTCTCTTAACCTGATTCACAAAACGGACCGGCAGTTAGGAAATTACATTCGCGGACAAATGATTGATGCCTTTCTGGTGGGCATACTTTCGATTATTGCTCTTTTTATTCTGGACATCAATTATTACTTTTTTATCGGAAGTATTGCGGGTCTGGCAAACATGATTCCCTATTTCGGCCCGATTGTCGGAGCCGTCCCGGCAATCGTTGTTTCCCTGACGCAAACCTCTTCACTGATGCCCATTGTCTGGATTGCGGTTGCATTTACGGTGATTCAATTAATCGATAATGTTCTTATTTCGCCGGTGGTTGTGGCCAGAAGTGTGGAAATTCACCCGCTGCTGGTGGTGGTTGTGATTCTCATTGGCGGGCAACTGCTGGGTATTTTGGGAATGCTCATTGCGGTTCCGACAACCAGTATTCTGATTGTTATCGTGAAAGAAGTTATTTTTGGCTTCAAAAATTACCGAATTCTGGACTCATTATGACATCTCACCCTAACGATTCTTCCATTTCTACCGATATTTTCTTAGGCAGGTTGTTCGGATGAACCAAAATTCTCTTTGCTTTGCGGCTTGGCACCTTTGTGGCTAATCTATGTGTGAGTCGTGATAAACCTGTCAGCGTGTGGGCTTGACCAAGAATGGACAGCTAAAAAATTGGAAAAAGAATGATTCAACAAACACCGGATTTTACGCAAAACGGCCGAACGATTCCCGACCGCCGAAAACGACCGACAAACCCTTTTCAACTTCGTTTTTGGCACGGACGACGAGCCGCAAACCGGCGGGATTCCGATGCACAGGCCAATTACTATGTGGACCGCTACAGCTTTCGGTCATCGCTTGCCGCTCTCTGGATCGTCCTCCTCAGCGTCGTGGATTCCTTTTTTACGCTTGTTCTTATCCAATTCGGGGCAGCGGAAATTAACCCCATCATGCGGCTTTCTCTGGAATTTGGGACCTATCCGTTTTTTTTCATAAAATATTTTTTAACCATCCTGAGTGTTATTTTACTTCTCATCCACAAAAACTTTTATTTTTTAAACGGACGGATCAGCCTAAAAAATATTATTATCGGAATGGCCGGGGCGTACACGATATTGGTCATTTACGAAATCCTGCTTTATTCCAATGTGATGTAAGGATGCGTGAAAGTTTAAGGACTACACCGTTTCCTCAAAATACCGCATACCCACCTTTTTGAATTCCCGGCCGCTTTTGAGAATTAGATAATTCCTGATTCCCGTAGCGGTTGAAAGATTCCGAATAATGTTTTGAAGACTGTCGGGATCGGCGGCATGGATCATGGTGTAATGGCTGTAAGGCCACTCCGGATACACCACCCGGCGGTAACAGTGACTCACCTGAGGAATATCGGCCATAGTTTGACCTACCTGAGACGCACGCGTTTCCGGAACCTCCCAAACAACCATGGCATTGGCACTCACACCGACCCGCCGATGATTTAAAATGGCTCCAATTTTGCGAATAACGCCGTTTGCCTTCCAGTCCTTCAGCGTTTTTAAAACGGTCTCTTCCGTCCAGCCGATTTCTTCACCAATGGATTGAAACGGCCGGGAACACAGAGGAATTTTCGTTTGCACCACCCGAATCAGGGCTTTTTCCTTTTCCGAAAAAGAATGCCGACCCGCTTGCGCGGGATGTTGGGTTGAAGGCTTGGCCAGATTTTGTCCCGTTTCCGGGTCCAGCGAGACATTCAGCTTGTAGTATTCCACAACCGGCAGTTTCAAAATTTTCTTCACCCCTTTTTGCGTTCGAACCTGTTCCAGAAAGCTTTGAATGGCCTCTTCCGAAGGAACGGTTAGGGTAAACCACAGATTAAACTCGTGAAGCCGTTCGTAATTGTGAGTTACACCGGGGTGGCGGCTTACAAAGGCGGCCACAGATTCCAGAAAATCCGGCTCTACGGAAACACCTGCAAGTGTGCTGACGTAGCCCAGGGCGCGCGATTCAAAATTGGCCCCGATTCGGCGAATTTTTCCCTCTTTAAAGAGATCCCGGATGACTTTCAGTATTTCTGTCTCTTCCACCCCGAATTTCCCGGCAAAGTGCAGGAATGGCCGGGATGTCAAGCGAAAATCCGTTTGCAAATCCCGCAAAAGCCTTTTCCGAAAATCATGTGTTGGGTTCATTCACGTGCCCTCCCCTGGGGTTCGTAAACACAGTAGGGATCCTCTTCCAGAAAATCACCGGTCAGCGCAAAGGCCCGGGAGCGGGACCCTCCGCAAATAGAGCGAAATTCACAGCGTCCGCATTTTCCTTTAAGGCGATTCGGAGCACGCAGCGCCTTAAAAATCGGGGATTCGCGATACACGTCTACAAGCGAATGCTTGCGGACATTTCCGCCGGACGTCGGCAAAAAGCCTGACGGAAAAATATGACCCGTGTGCGAGATGAAAACAAATCCTTTCCCGTCATTAATTCCGGGCAAAAAACGGCCTTTCCCGGAGGTTGTTTCTTCAATCAGCTTTTCCACGGAAATACCCATTTCTTCTGACAATCTTTGAATCACGACGCGGCGGTAATGAGGGGCTTCGGTTGTTTTGATCCGAAAGCGATAGCGTTTCGAAAAATCGTAGAGTTTGTTCAAGACCGTTTCGTAGTCTTCTGCTGTAATTTCGTCTTCCACCTTTCCCCGCCCCGTGGGTACCAGAAAAAACAGGCTCCAACGCGACACCTCCAGACGATCCATCAATTCGGCCAGTTCGTCCAGTTTTTGCCAGTTGTAGCGGGTAATGGTTGTGTTGATCTGCAAATCCATGCCCAATTCCCGCGTCCAGCGGGCGGCATCCACGCACCATTGAAAAGAACCGTTCACACTTCGAAAGGAATCGTGCGTCTCCTGGTCCGGGCCGTCGATGCTGATGGAGACACTCCGCAATCCGGCTTCATAGGCTTTTTTTAGATTTTCACGCGTCAGAAGCGGTGTGCCGCTGGGACTCAGTCCCACCCGCAGGCCGATTTCCTTTCCGTAAGCAATCAGATCAAACAGGTCGTCCCGTTTCATCGGATCGCCCCCGCTCAGAACAAACAGGGGCCGGCCAAAGCGCCGAATTTCGTCCAGAAGGCGAAACCCCTCTTCGGTTGTCAGTTCCTGGGGGTGGCGATTCGGCTGGGCAGAAGCCCGGCAGTGCCGGCAAGCCAGGTCGCAGGCCTGGGTGATTTCCCAGATGACCAAAAAGGGGGATTTTTCAAAATTGATCCCCCGAAGCATATCACTTTTTTTAGGCATCGTTTCGATCATTTTTGTAACTCCTCAGCAGCCGTTCGTGCAAAATACGTGAGAATAAGATCCGCTCCCGCGCGTTTAATGCTGGTCAAAATTTCCCACATCACGGTCGTCTCATCCAGCCACCCGTTCCGGGCAGCCGCTTTCACCATTGAATATTCCCCGCTGACATTGTAAGCAGCTACGGGCCGATGGGTCCGGTTGCGCACCTCCCGAATAATATCCAGATAGGAAAGAGCCGGTTTGACCATCACAATATCGGCCCCCTCTTCAATGTCCAGATCGACCTCCAGAAGGGCTTCCCGGCGATTCGGGGGATCCATCTGGTAGGTTTTCCGATTTCCAAATCCGGGAGCCGATTCAGCCGCATCCCGGAAAGGCCCGTAAAACCCGGACGAGTACTTCGCGGAATACGCCATGATCGGGATCTCGTATTTTCCCATGGAATCCAATGCCTCCCGAATGGCCTTCACAGCTCCGTCCATCATACCGGAAGGTGCCAGCATGTCGGCGCCTGAATTTACCTGGGAAATGGCTGTCTTACGAATCAGGTCCAGTGTCGCGTCATTGTCAACATCTCCATTGTGAACCACACCGCAATGTCCGTGATCGGTAAATTCGCAAAAACAAAGGTCATTGATGACAACCAGATCGGGAACTGCTTTTTTAATCGCCCGATTGGCCCGCTGAATAATTCCAGCCTCGTCATAAGCTCCGCTTCCTACGGCGTCTTTCGTTTCCGGAATGCCAAACAAAATGACGGCCGGAATACCCAACTGATTCAAAACCCGGCACTCTTTTACGGTTTCGTCAACGGACATCTGGAAGACACCCGGCATGGACGACACCTCCCGCCGGACCCCTTCTCCCGGGCAAACAAACAGGGGAGCAATAAAATCACTCACAGAAACCTGCGTTTCCCGCACCATTCGACGTAAATTCTCCATTCGGCGCAACCGCCGGGGGCGATTCACTGGAAATGCCATTTTTTATTCCCTTTCCTTTCGGTGATAATGGATTGCGTAAAAATTACCGGTTTTCGTTCAGATGCGCCTCAAACCCGACTACGCACCTGCAGCCGCCTGTTTTCCGGGTGTTGTTTTGAGTCCAATTTCCTCATCCGTCAAATAGCAGGCCGGATCGGGTGCCCAAATATCACCTGTAATGGCCTCCGCACGCACCCGCAAATTTCCGCCGCAGATATCCAGCCATTGGCACCGGGCACAGCGTCCCGTGACATACTCTTTTTTGGTTTTCAGCTTTTTCAGGAATTCATTGGACATATCCGTCCAGATTTCGCTAAAGGGCCGCTCCAGTACATTTCCAAGAACCTTGTCCCGCCAGAATTGATCCGGATACACAGAACCGTCCCAGCTGACGCTCGCTACCCCTACACCCGAGCTGTTTCCGCCGTTCATTTTCAGAAGCTCCAGAACATGGGCGGCCCGCTCCGGATCCTCCTTCAGCAAGCGAAGATACAAATACGGGCCATCGGCATGATTGTCCACCGTCAGAATTTCAGCCGGAAAGCCCTTTTCGTGCATTTGTCGGGTTCGATCCATGATGTAGTCCACCGCTTTCCGCGTTTCCTCGTGGGTCAGATCATCCTTAACCATTTTTGTTCCCCGGCCTGTGTACACCAGATGGTAAAAGCACGCCCGCGTAATTTTTCGTTCCTCGATTAAATCAAAAATCTGCGGCAAATCCTGCACGTTTATGCCGTTCATCGTGAAGCGCAATCCCACCTTGACTCCGGCTTCCTGACAATTTTTGATTCCTTCCATCGCCAAATCAAATGCACCCTTCATTCCCCGAAAGCGGTCGTTTGTTTCCTTCATGCCATCCAGGCTGATTCCAACGTACGACACACCCAGGGTCTTCAGGCGCTGCGCCACCTCCCGGGTAATCAGCGTTCCGTTTGTTGAGAAAACCGTACGGATTCCCTTTCCGATGGAGTAAGCGACCAGTTCAAAAATATCCTTTCGGCGGAAGGGTTCACCGCCGGAAAACAACAGGACCGGCACACCAAAATCGGCCAGGTCATCAATAAAGGCCTTTCCCTGCTCGGTCGTCATCTCGCCGGGATAATCGATATCCTGGGACTGCGAGTAGCAGTGAATGCAATGCAAATTGCAGCGTCGGGTTACATTCCAGACCACAATTGGCTTTTTATCCAGTGAAAATTGCAGCAGGTGAGCCGGCAATTTTTTTGACTTCCGTCCGTATCGCAGCGGATCCGATGGTTCAACGGTTCCACAATAAAGTTTTGAAATCCCAATCATTTGAGTCCCTTTCTAATGTTTTTTCTCATATGCTACAAGTGCCTCTACCAGATTCCGAATTGTAAACTGCTCGGGTTCCACCGTTACCCGAAAACCAAATTTCTGTGCCGTTTGTGTCGTAATGGGCCCGATGCTGGCAACCTTGACCGTTCGACTGATTTCTGGAATCCGCTCTTCGCCGACCAACCGAACAAAATTTTTGACGGTAGAAGAGCTGGTAAATGTAATCCAATCGGGAAAGTTTTGTTTTTCCCGAAACAGCTCCCGGGCGCGGACGCGTGACTGCTCATCCACTAACGTCCGGTAAACGGTCACTTCGGCCACAGCTGCGCCCATCTTTTTTAATTCCTGCGGTAAAACATCCCGGGCTTCCGCCGCCCGGGCCAAAACCACGGTTTGATCTTTTAAATGGATGGAACGAAAGGCATCAACCAACCCTTCAGCAACAAATGTTTTCGGTTCCAAATCCGGGACGAGTCCAAATTCCTTCAGTGCCGCACTGGTTCCGGAGCCCATGCTGGCAATCTTTACCGGTCCCAGCCACCGCACATCCATTCCGTTGGCAAACAACCGTTTCATCCATTGGCGGACTCCATTTTCACTGGTAAAAACCAGCCAATCTGGTTTTTTTTCTTTCTGAAACACCTGATCGACCGGAAGCCAGGAGTCGGGGTCAGAAATCCTGATAGTCGGCAAAAGATGAACCTCCGCACCATTTTCGCGCAGCCGGTTACCCAATGCGCTTGCCTGGTGCCGGGCCCGCGTCACAACAATGCGCGTGCCTGCCAGGGGCAGCCGCTCAAACCAGGCCAATTTCGATCGGAGCCGGATGACCTCCCCCACCACAATGAGGGCAGGCGGTGTCATCTTGGCTTCCCGCACCTTTTCTACAATGGTTTTCAGCGTCCCTTCCACGACCCGTTGATCTGGGAGGGTTCCTCTTCGAACCAGCGCAGCCGGTGTTTCAGGCGGTTTTCCATTCTTCAAAAGCTGTTCCACAATTTCGGGAAGATGACCCACCCCCATGTAAAAAACCAGGGTGCTTTTTTCCTGTGCCAGGGAGGCCCAATTGATATCAGAGTCCCGTTTTGTTGGGTCTTCATGCCCGGTTACAAACGTCAGAGAAGAATCGAATCCGCGGACGGTGGCAGGAATTCCGGCATAGCCGAGTGCAGCGACCCCGGCCGTCACACCCGGAACAACTTCAAACGGAATGCCCGACTCCTCAAGTGCCAGGGCTTCCTCCGCACCACGGCCAAACACATAGGGATCGCCCCCCTTCAATCGGACAACCATCGCATTTTCACGGGCCTTTTCCACAAGAAGCTGATTGATTTTTTCCTGCCGAAGGGTGTGTTTTCCCGCTTTTTTCCCCACGTAAATCTTTTCTGACTCTTGGGGAGATTCACGCAGCAACTCCGGATTTACCAGATTGTCGTAAATCACGACATCTGCTTTTCTCAAAATCTTCAGTCCCTTTTGGGTGATCAAACCCGGGTCGCCCGGCCCTGCACCCACAAGATAAACCTTACCCATTCAATAGATCTCCTCAAGACTTTGTGTGATCGCCTCAAAGGCAAATTCCAGATCGGCCTGGGTCATGGCTGTGGAAAGAAACACCGTTTCGTAGGCGGAAGGCGGAAAATAAACACCCTTTTCGAGCAAGGCATTAAAGAATTGGGAATACTTTTGGGTGTCCGTTTCGGATGCCTCCGAAAAGTTGCCGACAGGTCCCTTTGTAAAAAAGATCGTAAACATGGATCCGATCTGGTTTATGCACAAAGGGAGTTCTTTGGTTTGAATCCACCTTTTTAGACGATCGGTAAACCCGTTCGCCTTTTCATTCAATTGAAACCAGAGGTCATTTTTCTGAAGAAAGTCAAGTGTGGCCCATCCGGCGGCCATCGCCAGGGGATTTCCCGAAAGTGTGCCCGCCTGATAAACAGGGCCGGCAGGAGCCAGAGCATCCATCACCTCGCATCGCCCACCCACGGCTCCCACCGGCAGCCCACCGCCAATTATTTTTCCAAAACAGGTCAGGTCGGGTTCAATTCCATAAACTTTTTGTGCGCCCCCTTCGGACAGGCGAAATCCCGTAATCACCTCATCGAAAATCAGAAGACTTTTTGTCTTCCGGGTAATTGCCCGCAGCCGCGACAGGAAATCCGCATCGGGAAGAATGGTCCCCATGTTGCCTGCCACCGGTTCCACAATAATTGCGGCCAGTTCGTCTCCATGCGTCTGGGCCCATTTTTCGACCGCTTTCCAGTCGTTATAAGGAGCAAGAAGGGTGTCGGCAGCCAGGCTTTTGGGAACGCCCGGCGACCCCGGAATACCCAACGTGGCCACGCCCGAACCGGCTTTCATCAAAAAAGAGTCGGAATGCCCGTGGTAACAGCCTTCAAATTTAAGTATTTTATCTCTTCCGGTAAATCCGCGAGCCAGACGAACCGCTGTCATTGTCGCCTCGGTTCCGGAATTCACCATTCGCACCTTCTCCACCGAAGGTACCATTTGGACCACCTTTTCGGCCAGTTCAACCTCCGCCTTCGTCGGCGTCCCAAAACTTGTTCCCCGATCGGCCGCTTTTTTAACGGCCTCCAAAACCACCGGATGGCGATGCCCCAGAATCAAGGGACCCCAGGAACTCACAAAATCCAGATAACGGTTCCCATCTGCATCATATAAATAGGCGCCTTCTCCCTTTTCCATAAAGAGGGGTGTTCCCCCAACGGAGCCAAACGCCCGAACCGGGCTGTTCACCCCGCCGGGGATAACCTTCTGCGCTCTTTCAAACAAAATGTCGGAATTTTTTTGATTCATTTTAACGTCTCTATTTTAGTTTTCTGCCAAAATTTCACGCGCGCCCTCCTGAATCATGCGATCCGCCAGAGCTTCCCCGCACGACTCCGGATCGGACACACGACCCACAACTTGATTTCGCAGAATGCGTTTACCATCTTTGGAGGCCACGACTCCCCTTAAAAGCAATTCATTTTGATGAATTTGTCCAAGAGCACCGACGGGAATATGGCATCCGCCCTCAATTTTTGAGAGAAATGCTCGTTCGGCACGAACCGCTTTTTCCGTCATGTCGTCAGAAAGCGTTTCCAGAATTTCTCTCACACGGCGATCTTTTTGCCGTCCCTCCAATGCAATGGTGCCCTGACCAACG
>JAADHR010000168.1:0-28631 GCA_013151735.1 Calditrichota bacterium
AGTCACGAACACACAAAGAAATAATGAGATAAATGCTTTGTGGATTTGAGTTTTTGTGGCGCTAGAATGTTTCCGGGTAAATGATGTTTTAATCGATAAAACGAATATTTTAACGAACAGATTAAAAAAAGGAGCTTTTAAATGGAGAAAAAAATAAAAAATAGTTTTGGGTCAAAGGCTACCCTAAACGTAGGGGGCCAGTCCTACACGTATTTCAGTTTGAGAAAGTTGGAACGTGAGGGACTGGTTCATCTTTCGCGGATGCCCTTTTCCATTCGCGTTTTACTGGAAAACATGCTGCGAAACGAAGACGGATACCTGGTGACCGCAGAAGATGTCAAAAAGATTGCCTCCTACGATGCAAAAAATGTGACACCGCAGGAAATTCCCTACATGCCCGCACGCGTCGTTTTGCAGGATTTTACCGGTGTGCCGGCTGTTGTGGACCTGGCGGCCATGCGTGACGCCATGAATCATTTCAAGGGCGACCCGGCTAAAATCAATCCCATTGTTCGCTCGGATCTGGTCATCGACCATTCGGTACAGGTGGATGTGTTTGGTATTCCGGAAGCGTTTGTCATCAATGCGGAAAAGGAATTCGAGCGCAATCGCGAGCGCTACACCCTGCTGCGTTGGGCCCAGAAAGGCTTCAAGAATTTTAGCGTTGTCCCGCCGGATACGGGTATTATTCACCAAATCAACCTGGAATATTTTGCAAACGTGGTTTTGACCGGTTCCCTGAACGGCGAAACGGTGGCGTATCCGGACACGCTGGTTGGCACGGATTCTCACACGACCATGATTAACGGCCTGAGCGTACTCGGTTGGGGAGTCGGCGGCATTGAGGCCGAAGCCGTAATGCTGGGACAACCCTACTACATGCTCATTCCCGAGGTGATTGGTGTTAAATTGTTTGGAGAATTGCAGGATGGTGCCACAGCCACCGATCTGGTGCTCACTGTCACGGAGATGCTTCGCAAGCGAGGCGTGGTGGGAAAATTTGTGGAATATTTCGGCCCGGGTCTGAAAAAATTAAGCCTCGCGGATCGGGCCACCTTGAGCAACATGGCTCCCGAATACGGGGCTACCATGGGATTTTTCCCGGTGGACGACGCAACCCTCCAGTATTTGCGTCTTACGGCGCGGAGTGAAGAGGTCATTCAATTAGTGGAAGCCTACACGAAGGAACAGGGATTGTTTCGAACCCAAGAGGATCCCGATCCGGAATTCACGGATGTTTTGGAATTGGATATGGGGACCGTGGAGCCCAGTATCGCCGGACCAAAGCGGCCGCAGGATCGGATTCTTCTGAAAGAAATTAAGCCGAAATTTTACCAGACCCTTTCGGCTCCCATCAACGAACGCGGATTTGCTCTGTCGGAAAGCGAACAGAAAAAATCGGTGCCCATAACCCTGAATGGTGAAACATTTGAGCTGAAAAATGGTTCGGTGGTCATCGCCGCCATCACAAGTTGTACCAACACATCCAATCCGTCTGTGGTTCTGGCGGCGGGACTGGTAGCGAAAAAGGCAGTGGAAAAGGGGCTGATGTCCAAACCGTGGGTCAAAACAAGCCTGGCACCCGGTTCCCGGGTTGTAACGGATTACCTGAAAGAAGCCGGTTTAATGGGCTATCTGGAAAAGCTGAAGTTCCATCTGGTCGGATACGGGTGTACCACCTGTATCGGAAACAGCGGGCCGTTGCCTGAAGCGGTTGAAGAGGGGATCAAAAAAGGCGACCTGGTGGCCTGCTCGGTTTTAAGTGGAAATCGAAATTTTGAGGGCCGCGTGCATGCGGCTGTCAAAGCCAATTATTTGGCCTCTCCGCCGCTGGTTGTGGCGTATGCCCTCGCAGGAAAAATTGACATGGATTTCGAGAAAGAGCCGGTCGGGGTGGATAAAGACGGCAACCCGGTTTATTTAAAGGACATCTGGCCGAGCCAGAAAGAAATCTTTGAGGCGATGGAAGCGGCCATTAAACCGGACATGTTCGAAAAGGAATACGGCAGTGTGTACGAAGGAAACGAACACTGGAAAAGCCTGCCTTTGTTGGAAAGTGAAATGTACCAGTGGGATGAAAAATCGACCTACATCAAGAACCCTCCTTTCTTTGATGAGATGCCGTTGGACGTTCCCCCGTTACAGGATGTGAAGGGTGCACGTGTGCTGGCGCTTCTGGGCGATTCGGTCACAACCGACCACATTTCCCCGGCGGGTTCCATTCCAGTGGATGGCCCTGCCGGAAAATATTTGATTGCCCACGGAGTCCAGCCAAAGGATTTCAATTCCTTCGGTTCCCGGCGCGGGAATCACGAAGTGATGATGCGCGGCACCTTTGCCAATATTCGCATCAAAAATCAATTGGTCCCCGGCACCGAGGGCGGCTGGACGATTTATTTCCCCACCGGCGAAAAGATGTTCATTTACGATGCCGCCATGAAATACCAGCAGGACGGAACCCCGCTTCTGGTGATTGGGGGGAAGGAGTACGGAACCGGCAGCTCGCGCGATTGGGCAGCCAAAGGCACGGCTCTGCTTGGCGTTAAAGCCGTGCTGGCCGAAAGCTTTGAGCGCATCCACCGGAGCAATTTGATCGGAATGGGGGTGCTCCCGCTTCAATTCAAGGCGGGTGAGAACAGAGACACCCTTGGACTAACCGGCAAGGAGGTGTACGACATCACCGGAATTGCGGAAGGCCTGAAGCCCGGTCAGGATGTCACGGTAACGGCTACCGCTGAAGACGGCTCGGTAAAGAGCTTCAAGGTGCTGGTACGCCTGGATACACCGGTGGAAGTGGATTACTACCAGAATGGAGGAATTCTGCAGACGGTTCTTCGGAATATGATTTCGCACCGGAAATAGCCGTTTAAGGGCTTTTATCGATCCAATTAAGAAAAGGGCGGTCTTAAAAGACCGTCCTTTTTATTGAACCACCTTTGGTGCTTTACGCCCACACATCTTCAAAGAAATGCGGAAAAGGACGTTTCTGGCAGAAATCTTGCCCAAACAAGGAACAAAGTTTGGATTTGTGAATAAAATAGAGTAAATTTTGGAGGATGGGAGCGTGCGTTTTTAAAAACAGGCGGCGCAAAAACCCACGTAAGTTTTTCCGGCATGTATCAAAACCCGCGTAACCTGATTTCTAAAAATGTTTCGTTTTAAATGGGATGGACTGAAGTCCGGGAGGTCTTTGATTTTTATGAAACGAGTTTTTACAACGGGTGGTCTGTTTCTCCTTTTGGCGGGAGTATTTTTTTCGAACTGTTCAAAAAAACAATCTTCACAAACCCCTGTTACTGATCAAACAATTGTGGCCAAAGTAGACAATCGTGATATCACGGTCCACGATTTTAAACTTTCGTATGAGCTTTTCCCCTACATGCTTCGCCCCAGGGGTGGGTTCGCAGCCAAAAAGGGACAACTGGATCACATGATTCAACGCATTCTTTTTGCCCGGGAAGCGGAGAAAGAGGGGCTGGCTTCCGATCCAATGGTGCAAAACTACATTGAATATTATCGGAAGCAAGCGGCCGTTAAAGAGCTTTACAGAAAAGAAATTCAAAGCAAAGTCACCGTGTCGGATGAAGAAGCCCGCCAGGCTTATTTGAAAAGCCTGACCAAGTATCACGTAAGGCATCTTTTTGCCCCTACCTACCAGGAAGCCGCGAATATTTTGGCGCGTCTCGAACGCGGAGAAGATTGGGATACCATTGCCCGGGAGACCTTTCGGGATAAAAAATTGGCTCAATCGGGAGGCGATCTGGGCTGGGTAACCTGGGGAGACATGGATGAAAATCTGGAAAATACAATCTATCACCTGAAGCCCAATGAGATTTCTGCACCCGTTCGATCCCGTTGGGGATACCATATTCTGGAGGTGCTGGGTGTTCAAAAACAGGCCATCCCCTCGGAATATGATTTTCAAACACATAAAAAGGACATTGTTTACAAGATCAGGATGCGGAAAGAAAGAAAACTGGCCGGTCAGTATGTGAAGAAGATCATGGAGCCGAAACATGTGATCTTGAAAGGAAAGGCCTTCCATTACCTAAATCAGCAATTTCAGCAGATTTTCGGGAAAAACCCGAAAAAGCTGCCTCCCTATATGCCCAATATTTTCGATCGGGAAATCGGACAGATTAATTCCGCCTTGCAAAATCACCTGAATGACACCTTGCTGGTTTTCAAGGGCGGTCACTGGACGATCGGTGATTTTCTTCAGCGATTAAAAAATGTGCCCGTGATGGACCGCCCCCACTATGAAAATTCAAAAAAACTGTACAACGATATTGGTGTGATGATTCGGAATGAAACCCTGGCCAAAATTGCATTGAAGCGCGGGTACGATCGTCATGCGGAGGCGCGAAAAGAATTTGAAGAGAAGCGGGATGATGTTTTATACAGCAAAATGATGATGGTGTTGCTGGATACGATTAATGTGACGGATGAGGATGTCCGTAAATATTACGAAACGCATCCCCAGGAGTTTATGGATCCGGCCAAAGTGAATATTCGGGAAATTCTGGTTCGATACAAAAGTGAAGCAGAAAAGCTGCTTCGGGAGATTCGGAAGGGGGCGAATATGGAAAAACTGGCCCGAAAATACTCCATTCGGACATGGGCAGCCGAAAAGGGCGGGGAATTCGGCTATTTTCGCAAAAGTGGTCATGGAAAAATTGGCGAGATTGCTTTTTCTTTAAAGGTCGGTGATTTGTACGGACCGCTGGAAATTTCGGGAGGTCCCCCGCACGGAGGGTATTCAATCTTTCGGGTAATTGGCAAAAAATCGGCCAGGAAACTTCCCTTTAGTGAGATCAAGGACAATCTGAAACAGCGTTTGCTGCAAAAACGACGGCTTGCGGCTATAAACACATTTTCCGAGAAGCTTCATCATAAATTTTATGTCCAGGCAAATTACGATATTTTAAAGAAGGTGGAAACAATAGACGATAATGGCACAACCCCTATGTTTGTAATGCCCATTCAGAATTTCTGATTCTGAGAAAGATTTTCTATCTGCTTAAATTCCGACCAGAGTGCAGGAAAAATCTGCCCGATTTATCCTCAAAAACCCTGTCTGTTTTAGGTGAATATTGCAAAGACAGATTTGTAATTCTCTAATTTCAAAATAAACAATAGAGAAGAAGTGTATTATTTCGATACATTCAACACCAATGTAAAACACTTTTTATCCATTTCTGCGGCATATTGTTTGCAGCTTATAGTTGAAAAGTTTTACGGTTTGTGGCAGAAAGGATACATGAGGAATGAAGCAGGTACTCATTGCGGACGATGAAGAGGACTTGACGTGGAGCATTTCCCGCAGCTTAAAACGTGATCAGACAGATATTCAGGTTATCTGTGTAAATTCGGGAGATGAAGCCCTGCGAGTAATTCAGCGGCAGCCCATTGATCTATTGGTAACCGATCTCCGGATGCCGGGTTATACCGGGCTGGAGCTGATGGATGCGATTTTAAATAATCACAGAAATGTGAAGGTCATTGTTATGACCGCCTATGGCTCTCCCGAAACAGAGGACAGGGTAAAGGAAAAGGGCGGCCTCTATTATATTGAAAAGCCATTTGAAATAAATGACTTGAAACAAATGATTTACAGTGTGTTATCGGAGTCAAATAATTCAACAACTCTGGCAAAATCGCCAGTTGGAAGACGCATCTACGAGATCAGTCAACTTCAAAAGGCCGGGCAGGGTTATTTCATGTTGAATGTGATTACTAAGGAAAAAACCGGGCAGGTTTATTTTTGGGGAAATACCATTATCCACGCCGTATGTGGTCGATTGAAGGGCTGGAGAGCCCTTCATGAGATATCCTCCTGGGAATCCTGCATTTTCAAGGTGAGTTCCAATGTCAAACCCAGAGAACAGACCCTTTTTCCTTCCGAGAAAGTCCATTCAGAAAATGAGCCACTAAAGGCAGTACTGGAAAAAAATCGTAACTGATAGATGAAGAAATGTCTTGCTTTCCGAAAATTTTACTACGGTTTTTTTGTGGATATGACGATAATTCAATTGAATGGTAGAAAAGCTCATAAAAAGTAATGATGAAAGGATCAGGTTAATGGGCGAAGTCATATCCATAGCCAGTCAAAAAGGGGGCGTTGGAAAAACAACAACGACCGTAAATTTGGGTGCTTCATTTGCATCTATGGGGTATAAGGTTCTTCTGGTAGATGTGGATCCGCAAGGAGGAATTGCGGCCAGTTTTGGGTTAAGCCGGTATGATATTAAAGCAGGCGTTCTCGAACTTTTTTCGCAAACCATTGATGTCCGGGAAACCATTCACAAAACGGAGATGGAAAACCTGGATGTGATTCCCTGTAATGTGTGGTCCGATGAGGAAGAGAAACGCCGGCTCATCGGTTCGGCTGCCGAATCTCGACTCAAGGGAGCCTTGAAACCGATCAAAAACGACTATGATTTTATCATTAACGATTGTCCGCCTTCTCTGGGAAATCTCACGTACAATGCGCTCATTGCTTCCGATTCGATTATTGTGCCCATCCAGTGTGAATACTATGCATTGAAGGCGTTGGGCCGGTTTTTAAAAATGACACGGGCGGTTAAGGAAGAACACAATCCGTTGCTGCGGTATCGGGGGTTTTTGCTGACCATGGTTGACATGCGCAGCAATTTGACCAAGCGTGTGATCGAAAAAGTGAAGTATACCTTGAAGGGGATGGTTTTCGAGACCATCATTCCGAGAAATGTGCGCCTGGCAGAAGTCCCCTATTATGGGCAGCCGGCCCTTCTGTTTGATCCAAGGAGCAAAGGAGCGAAGGCGTATCTGGATCTTGCAAAGGAAATTCTGGCGCAGGATTCGCAATTGCAATCAAGAGAAGTGGCATAAATCTTGCTATTTTTATTAAGTAAAAGACATTTCCTGAAAAGAAGAAGGAGAGAATGTCAACATGCGACCTAAAAAGTCAAGTGGAAGTTATTGGATGGTTCTGGTTATTACCGGGTTGGTACTGGGAATTTCGGCGGCGGGTTTTACATTTCGGTATTACGATTTTGAAAATTCAAGCAAGCAGGTTCAAAACATTGAAAAAATGGTGAATGATCTGCGGGCGGCCATGAATGTGGATGCCGTTCGCCAGTCCAACATTCAGAAAATCATGAAATTAATTGCACAGTTTAATCCCAAAATGCCGTCTAACATGAGATATGACATTGCCAATGAAATCTATGAAATGAGCATAAAATTTTCCAATTTGGATGTGGATTTAATCTGTGCAACCATTACCCATGAGAGTGCCCGAACCTGGGACCCGAAGGTGACCTCTCCGGTGGGCGCAATGGGTTTGATGCAGATTATGCCCGGAACGGGCATGTTTTTGGCGGAATTCGAGAATATTTCGTGGATAAGCCCGCAATCGGTCTTGTTCAATCCGATTTACAATATTCGCCTGGGATGCCGGTATTTGTCGACATTAATTGATATTTATGGATTACAGGGCGGGCTGGCTGCCTACAATGGCGGTGAAAAACGGGCGGCTATGTGGCTGGCACACAACAAGGCCAGTGGGATCCTTTGGCCTGAAACCCAAAAATATGTCCCGGCCGTGCTTAATTTGTACCAACAATTCCAGAATTAGTGAGGAAATTTAATGGGTGTTGCAGGAAACAATTTTCCGGGAATCAGCGATTTTCATAAGGAATTGATTAATCGTTTTTTTAACCCCAAAAGCTATTTTATTTTTAGTTTTATCAACGAATTAAAAACCCATGAAGCCCTCCTGGAAAATCCTGAAAATGTGGCGATTATTGGGCTGGTGGTTGATGAAATCATCAATGCACCGGACAAAATTGAAACGCTTTTTAATTTGACAAGAATTCCCGGTTTTGATGTGTTTTATCATACATTGATGGAAAAAGTGGAATATTTGCGCGTAACACACCTGACCACCAATCAAATGATGGAAACCGTTAAGGAACTTGGAATTTCTCTGGCGATCACCTTTACGAGTATGATGACCCGCGCGGATTCCAAGAATGAGCTTCTTTCCTACGCGGGACTGAAAAAGACGAAACCGACCCCGTTTTCACCCCCCAAGGAACCATCCCTTCAGGAGAGCCCGCCTGACCGCAAAGAACCGACCGGGGAAACACGGCCAGAACCCATGAAAAAGCCGGTGGAACCCTCCGGAGTAGAAGATCTGTTTCAGAAAGGGCCAAAAGGCCCGGAGCCCCCGGATCCGTGGGATTTTTTCACCGATGACGTAAACGAAAAATTGGATGAAATTGACCACTTACTGGAAGACTTTCAAACTCAGCGGCACAACCGTTCGCTTTTAAAAAAGGTAAAAATCGCCTTTCAGGAACTTCGGGAATGGGCCATGATTCAGGGCAATGAGGGAATTGAAGCCATTTCGATGCGAACCCTGGGTGTTTTAAATTTGGCCTTGCGCACATTTGGATTTCCGCTGGAAAAAGTGCTCCCGGATGTGGGAGAGTCCGTGGAGGCGCTTCGGGAGGTGAATCGGTCCGGCTGGGCGGGAGAAAATTTAGACATTGTGCCGGTTGTTCTTCATCGATTGGAGAAATTATACAAAGACGTTGAAGAAATTGCCCAATCTGAAAGCACATCCGAAACCGCCCCTGAAACGCACGATGTAGCTGACGCGTTTTCTGAGGATAACCCACCTGTTGAACCGGAAAGCGATTTTGAATGGGATGAAGAATTTGATCAACATTCCCTGCCCCAGGATCAAATGGGGGATGAATCCGATGAGATAGAAACTTCCCGCCTGCTCGAAGAAACCGGTCTCTCAGAAGGCTTTGAAGAAGGGCCTTTGTTTGATGAAGAGAGCGTTACCGGTGACGAAGAAAGCAGTCATGAGGATTCAAAGGTCGCTGAACCGGAGGACTCTGGTGAAACGGTTACCGAGGAGAAATCTGCTGATGCGGAAGAGGTTGAAATCCCGACATTGGCCGATAGTGATTTTTCCGTTTCCGAAATGGAGAAGTTGTACGAAGAAATGTTTCCGCAAGAAGATGCCGTTTCAGAGAGTGTTTCCGGCGCGGACGAAACAATTCCCGCCGGAGCGGATGAATCTTCGGAACCGCAGGTGGAAGAAACCGAAACCGAGGACGCCCCTCTGGGTGAGATTTCCAATGAGACCTTTATCCTGTCGGAACTGGATGAAGACAAAATATCTGAAACCGTTGGTAGCGATGAAAGCGATGCTCTCTCATTGCCCGGAGAAGATGATGAAGACCTTTTACAGGTTATTGATGAATTGGCAGGTGAGCTTCCGAGCGATTCGCCGGAGCCTGATGAACAGCGCCCGTCTGAGCAATCCCGTCACTATCATACCAATCTTCTGGGTTCAGAAGACGATCAGGCGGTTGAGTCGGCAGATACTTCTGACGCCGGTACGCCATTACAGAAAGGCTCCTTTTCGGAATCCGAACATGCCCCTCTCATTATGCGGGGCGGGAAAGATTTTGTGGAAGAAGCAGAAATGTACTTTCAATTTGCCAAGCGGGCGTTTTCGCTTTTCAAAAAAGACGCCAACAATCACCGTGCCTACGAAGATGTGGAGCTGGCCTGCTATTCCCTGAAAATATTGGCCCGAAAACTCGGCTATGAATACGTAACCCGAATTGTGGATCGGATTGAAACCATTTTCAAGAAGATCCTGTCCAGAGAACTTCTTTTGAAAGAGGAAAACATTTCGTATATTTCAGATGTTGTTTTGGAATTGGAAAAAAGAGGCAAGCAAAATCGCCTGGCGGACAAGGAAGTTTATCCCTGGGCATCAGACGTTCTTTCGACTCTGGCATCGTTTGAAGAGCATTTCCTGAATAAAAAAATGGAAAGCAAAAAGGAGTCTCACGATTCAGAAGCCGAGGAACCCAAGGATCCGTTGGAATTTCTCATGTATGATGATACAGGAAAATATTTTAAACAGCTTTTGAATGAATGATCGTGTTGACGAAGGGTCTTTTTGTGAATGCCCCTGATGAACGGATAAACTCACTGTGTTTTTACTGGCCCGAATATGACAGGTCAACACCATCATGAATAGAGGCTGACGGAGGAGATTCATGCAATCAATTATTAAATCTGCAATGGACAACGAAAATAAGCGGGATCGGAAAAGACCTGAGCTCTCCAGTGAATTCGACAAGGAATTGGAGAAAATACTTCAATCGCATCGAACGGTTATCAAGGTAGTGGGAACCGGCGGCGCCGGAAACAATACCATTAATCGGCTTATGGAGATTGGCGTTAAAAATGTTGAAACCGTTGCCATTAACACGGATGCGCAAGATCTGCTGTACGCCGTTGCACATAAAAAAATTCTTATTGGAAAAACCATCACAAATGGGTTAGGAGCCGGGAGTGATCCGGAAATTGGTGAGGAATCGGCCAAGGAAAATTTGGAGGATGTTAAATCGACCCTGACCGGCAGCGACATGGTTTTTGTGACCTGTGGTTTGGGTGGGGGAACGGGTTCCGGGTCGGCGCCGGTTATTGCGGAGATTGCCAAAAGCATTGGAGCGCTGACGATTGCCATCGTAACCATTCCCTTTAGCGAGGAGGGTGTGCTGCGCTGGAAAAATGCTCAATACGGCCTGGAGCGTCTGAAAAAGGCGGCAGACACGGTTATTGTGATTCAAAATGACAAACTCTGGGAGATTGCTCCGGAGGTTCCCCTGAATGAAGCATTTAAGCTGTCCGATGAAATCCTGGTGAATGGCGTGATCGGGATTACCGATCTGGTGACGGAAAAGGGACTGGTTAATCTGGACTTTGCAGATGTACGAACCATCATGAAAAACGGGGGAACCGCGCTCATTGGGTTGGGTGAAAGTGATTCGGCAAACCGTGCGGTCGAAGCCGTGGAGATGGCTCTCCAAAATCCGCTGGTTGATCTGGATATTGTGGGTGCCAAAAGTGCGCTGATGAATATCATGGGCGGGACGGATATGTCCGTCAAGGATGCCAAAACGGCCATGCAAACCCTGGCGAAAAAGTTGGATCCAAATGCCCGTGTGATCTGGGGAGCCCGTGTAAATCCGGAGTTAAACAATTCCGTTCGTGTCATGATCATTGCCACGGGATTGCGCGAGCGGGAGCACAGCAGGGGCTCTGGGGTCTCCACAGAGTCGGACCCGGCCGCAAGGACGGCCTATGACGATCAATTTCAAATCAAAGAACAGGGAGAGACTTCTCCAAAATCGAAACCGGCACACGAAGGGGACGAAACCAAGGCACAAGAAACCGGAAAGACAAAAAAAATATTCCGGGAAATCCTGGAAGAAGAATCGGATGCCGATCTTCAACTCTTTCAAACCGCTCTGTCGTCCCTTTCTGAGAATATTTTGGACTGGAGTGCCTGGAATGAGATAAAGACGGCCAGTTCGTCACTCGCAGGTACGGCTCAAATGTTTGACTTTTACGAGATTAGCCGCTTTATGAATGATATTGAGGATTTTGTTGCTGTTGTACAGGATCGCGAACAGGATCTGCCGGCTCCCTTTGTAAAAGTTTTGGAGCTGGTTCCGGATCTGTTTTTGGACATGATTCATGGCAAAGAGGGAATTACACAATTTGTTGAGGATTTCAGGGCAAAATTGGCCTCTTTTCGTGAATATCTTGAAGTCGAAGAAAACCTGTCGTCCGAATCCGTTGCCGAAAAGGCAGCAGAAATGATAACCTCCTTAATGGAAACGAAGCCCTCCCAATTTGGAGGGAGTCCGGATGATCTTAAAAAAAAAGACGTGACGAATAATTCAGGGGAGGATGAAAATATTCAATCCGTCAATGATGCTGTTAAGTACGTAGATGATTTGTTAAAGGGGCTGTCGTGAGAACCCTTTTCCCTTAAAACATGGTATTTCAACGGATCGCAGGGGGGATTGGCAGAATGAGCAATTTGTAGGTGATTTTGGGTGTGAAAAGAAAAAATGGTGATGGTATGCAAGAAAAAAAGACATTGGCAACGGGAGAAACGGTACAGGGTTCCGCCAAGGAATTTGTAGCTTACTACCAACTGGAGATTCAACACCAGGTGGATACGATGCGGGAGCTTGTTCAACAGCTGCGAAAAGACCCGCAGAATCGTCCTCTTCTGGAAGAAATTCACCGGGCGAGTCAGGCTATTTCCGATTTGGCGATGGTGTATGGTTTCGAGGGTGTGGAAGTGATCGCCGACCGGATTGAGCGGGCGGTTAAAAAACTGGCCAAAGAGGATGTCTCGGAAGAATTCCTGCTGCGGTTAGGGGAGGCCATCGGCGCCATTGAGAAGGCCATGATTCTCATTGATGAACGCCGGGAACGGCAGATCATTCGTGATTTGTCCCGGCAGGCATTTGACTCGGACTCCTTTTCCTATGTTGAGCCGGCAAGTGAAATCTATTCAAACGATGAAAAGACCCAGGAAGATGAATTTAATTTTGACATCAAGGAAGATGAAAAACTCATCTCCATTTTAAGTGATGTGGATGATGAACTCTACGAAATTGAGAACAGGCCTGTTTTACCCTCGGAAAAAGAAAAAGCAGATCCCGCACCGGATTTTGAGCCCGTGGATTCCTCAGAGCTGAATTTTGAATTTCAGACTGGCGAGGAAAAGATGTTTTCTGCCGATGAGTCCGCTTCCGGCGAAGATGTGCTGGAGATCGATTTTCAAAAAATAAGGGAAAGTGCCGATAAGAAGAAGGAAGGGTTGTTTCATAAAATCAGCAGGCTTTTCGGGGGAAAATCGGAAAAACAGGAAGTACTGGAACAGTCGTAATGTGAGCGGTAAAGACCTAAATGATCCTCCTCCCAGGCCAGGGCTCTGCTCTGGCCTTTTTGCATCACTTTTTGTTGAGCGGCTGAAAGGACGAAAAATCTGAAAGACTAACAAATTGAAATGGGAAAATTCGAAAAAAATACGACACTATTTTTGAGGGAACTAAATTGGAGCGGCAATGGAAAAAGAGTTTCGGGCTTTTATCGATCAGCATGTGCGTATTATTGAACCCCTTTCGCGGGAAATGAATCTGAGTTTCTGGGAAGCCTCAATTTCGGGCCGGAAAAAAGATTACGAGCGAACCGCAGCTCTTGAGTTGGAACTCAGGCAAATCTATTCCAACCGCAAGGATTTTGAGAAGATCCAATCGTTTAAACAATCGAAAGACATCCGGGACCCGTTACTGCTTCGCCAGCTTGATATTCTTTTTAATGCCTATCTGGAAAATCAAATTGATGATGACCTCACAAAGAAAATCGTCTCCCTCAGTAATGAAATTGAAAATATTTTCAACACCTTTCGTGCCGAGCTGGAGGGAAAACCGACCACCAATAATCGCATCCTGGATATTTTGCGCTACAGTACGGACTCGAATATGCGACAAAAAGCCTGGGATGCCAGTAAGCAGGTTGGGCCGGTGGTGGTTGACAAACTGCTCCATCTTGTGAAATTACGGAATCAGGCCGCCCGGCAACTGGGATTTGAGAATTACTACATCATGTCGATGACGCTTTCCGAGCAAGACCCCGCTGCCATTGAAGCCCTTTTTCAGGATCTGGCAGACCGCACAAATGCCCCTTTTCAGGAATTGAAAAGGGAAATCGACAACACACTGGCTGTTCGGTACGGAATTTCCGTTGCTGAAATCAAGCCCTGGCACTATGAAGATCCGTTTTTCCAGGAAGCTCCGCATATTTTCAAGACCAATTTCAGTCAGTTCTTTAAGGACCGGGATGTTGTGGATTTGGCCCGTGAATTCTATTCCAGTATTCATCTGTCCGCCGATCCGATTTTGAAAAACAGTGATCTTTATGAGAGGCCGGGGAAAGATCAGCACGCCTTTTGCATCGATATTGATCGAAAAGGGGATGTTCGGGTTTTGGCCAACGTGAAAAATGATGAGTACTGGATGTCAACCATGCTGCATGAGCTTGGGCATGGGGTGTACGATTATTATATCGACCGGGAACTTCCCTTTCTGCTGAGAACGCATGCGCACATTTTTGCGACAGAGGCCGTGGCCATGTTTTTCGGACGACTTTTACACAATGCGGATTGGCTTGAAAAGATGGTTGACATCCCAAAGCATTTAAGACAACCCATTCAAAAGGAAGCCCGAAAAACACTTCGTCTTCAACAGCTGGTGTTTAGCCGATGGGCGCAGGTCATGGTGCATTTCGAACGTGAGCTTTACCGCAATCCGGATCAGGATTTAAACAGCCTGTGGTGGCAGTTGGTGGAAAAATACCAGTTCGTGCGAAAACCGGAAGGACGCGACGCCCCGGATTGGGCGACAAAGGTTCACATGTGTTCGGCTCCCGTCTATTATCACAATTACCAGTTGGGTGAATTGATGGCCTCTCAGATCCATCATTTTCTGCTCACTCAGGTTTTAAACCTGCCGGCTGATCAACAGGTGGGGTTTGTGGAAATGGCAGAAGTGGGCACCTATTTTCGCGAAAAAATCTTTTCGGTTGGGGCCCGGTACCATTGGGATGAATTACTGAAATTTGCTACAGGAGAAAGCCTGACGCCCAAATATTTTGTCCGGCAATTTGTGTAACTGTTTCCATAAAATAACAGGACCTGGTATTCTGGCTTTCAGGCGGATTACATTTCGCCAGACACCATAAGCGTCTCTTGGGCGGGATTCCATCCAATATATTTCCTTCATATTTAACGTCCTCTTGCCGATAATACAATGAAAGTGTTTATCGTTTCCGAAAGGCACCAAGAGGATGGCATGTCTCTGAGAAAACAACAAAAATCATCTGCATCTGCCCATATTCTGCTGGTAGAAGATCAACCCGAGCACGCCCGCTTTACAAAAGTGTACTTGCAGCGAAAAGGCTACCAGGTTGTCACCACGCCGTCGGCCCCCCGGGCGGTAAAACTGGCTCAGCAAAACGATTTCGATCTCATTCTTATGGACGTGATGCTCCCGGACGGCAGCGGCATTGAGGTTTGCGACAAAATTCGCCGGGACACGCGCCTTAAAAATGTGCCGATTATGATGGTAACCTCCCGAGGGGATTTAACCGACAAAATCAAGAGCTTTGACGTTGGAGCGGATGATTACATTGTTAAACCCTTTCAGCTGGAAGAACTGCTGGCCCGCGTGGAACTCATGATCCGTACGAAGGAGCTGAGGGAATCGGAAGAGAGATACCGGGACCTGGTCGAAAATTTGCAAGACCTGGTATTCATGATCGAAAAAGACGGGGTTATCCGTGGAATAAATCTGAAAACAGAAAAAACACTGTCTCGAACGCGGGAAGATATTTTGGGAACGGCGCTTTCAACTTACATTCACCCGGATTTCCAGAAGGCCTTTGAAGCCCTTTTGCGGGCCGTTGAAACCGGTCAATCTGCCGAAAATGCCTACCTCAAACTGGTGACACCCGATCATCAAATTGTTCCCGTACAAACAAGTGCCTCAGCCATGCGGGTGGGCACCCGGGTGGTTCAAATCCGCCTGATTATGCGGGATGTAACGGAACAGGAGCGTTTGGAGGCTGAGATCCAGCACTACACCCAGTTGCTGGAAGAGAAGGTGGCGGACAAAACACGCCAGCTAAATGCCACGCAGCAAAAGCTGATTCTTGCGGAAAAAACAGCTTCGCTGGGTCAATTGGCGGCGGGTGTGGCTCACGAACTTCGAAACCCGCTCAATATTATCGGAACATCCATTTACTATTTGTCAAAAGTCATTCGCGGGGACAATCAAAATGTGCGGGAGCATTTAAGCATTATTCAGTCGGAAATAGAGCGGGCCCAAAGAATTGTTACCAATCTTTTGGATTTTTCAAGAAAAACACCGAACGAACGCGAAGCAGCCGACGTGAATCAAATCCTGAAAAATCTTTTTATGCTGATTGAAAAGGATTTGCGTCAATCGGACATTGAACCCCGGCTTAATCTCAAGCCGGTTCCGTATTGCAAAGCGAATATCGACGACATGAAACAAATATTTCTGAACCTCATTATTAATGCAAAAGAAGCCATGCTGAATGGGGGAACGCTGTCTATTAGCACCGATTACTCACCAGAGGGCTGGGTTCTGATTGAAATTTCCGACACGGGTTCGGGTATTCCCAAAGAGATCCAGAACAAGATATTTGATCCCTTCTTTACGACGAAAGCCGAAATGAACGGTACCGGGCTCGGATTGAGTATGGTTCAATCGGGAGTCAAGCGAAACAAGGGTGAAATTGATCTGGAATCGGAGCCGGGCATCGGAACCACGTTTACCATTCGTTTCCGGGCGCAAGAGCCGTTTCGCTAATATCATGGACAGGATCAACGCAGCCGAATGAGCAAAATCAAAGCCAAAATCCTTATTGTCGACGACGAAAAAAATCTCCTGAAAACCTTGAAAGATTCTCTTTCGCTGGAGGGCTATCATGTGATGACGGCCTCCAACGGGCGGAATGCACTGCAGATTCTAACCATGCAGCCCGTAGATGTGGTTCTTACGGATGTAAAAATGCCCGGAATGTCTGGCTTTCAACTCCTGAAAGAAGTGAAGAAGAGGTGGCCCGAGACGCACGTAATTGTTATGACGGGGTACGGCTCCATTCAATCGGCAGTTGAAAGTATTCAGCAGGGCGCCGCAAACTACATTCTGAAACCCATCCACGTGGAAGACCTTTTGAGGAATCTTTCCGAATTGATCCACGGGCCTCTTTCACACAACATGCTCAGAATTAATGAGGACGCTGCGTTTGTCGTTGGAGATGTGGTCATTATTGGCAGTTCCCCTCCGATGAAGCGCGTTTTCAATACCCTTAAAAAAGTGGCGGCAACCGATTTGCCTGTGCTTATTTTGGGAGAAAGCGGCACCGGAAAGGAATTGATTGCCAGTGCCCTGCACAATTTGAGTACACGTTCCCAGAAGGCGTTCATAAAGCTCAACTGTGCGGCCCTACCAGAGAATCTGTTGGAAAGCGAGCTTTTTGGCTATGAAGCGGGGGCGTTTACCGATGCCCGGAAGCCAAAAGCCGGAAAATTGGAATTGGTTGAAGGAGGCACACTTTTCCTGGATGAAATCGGCGACATGGCATATCCCATGCAGGCCAAATTACTCCGTGTACTGGAGTATCATGAATTTGAACGGTTGGGCAGTACAAAGACCCTGAAATCTGATTTTCGAATTTTGGCCGCAACCAACCAAAATCTGTTCAAAAAGATTGAATCAAATGAGTTTCGGGAAGATTTGTTTTACAGACTGAACACGATTACCCTTGAGCTTCCCTCCCTGCGGGAAATGAAAGAAGACATCCCCAATCTCTTGAATTTCTTTCTGCAGGATTATTGCGAGCGCTACCACCTGCCGGTTCCGGAGGTTTCCAGGGAGGCACGTGACATCCTCATGAAGTATCGATGGCCCGGCAACATCCGGGAGTTCAGAAATGTGATTCAACGAGCCGTTGTTCTCAGTGACGGAAAAGAGATTCGGCCATCCGACCTGCCCCATTACATGTGGAAGGTTCAATCTGCCTCCACTTCCTCCCTGGAGTTCACCGACAACATTCCGTCGCTTGAAGAGCTGGAACGGGAACATATTCGCCGCATTCTGGAAATTACCCACGGAAACAAAAACCGCACCGCAGCCATTTTGCATATTCACAGAGACACCCTGTACCGGAAGTTGAGAAAGTACAATCTGGAATAGTCTCCTTCTTTTTCTTCAGGCGTTACATTAAAAAAATTCGGTTTCACTGCAGCCCATCCGAAAGCCCCTTTGTATATCCAGCGCAAAAACGGGCCATCCAGTCTGGCTGTCGTAAATTTCGACATCTTACGTGAAATTACGACAGTCGCAGAAAAAGACTCTATCCCAATATAAAAACAGTGTATTAGAAAGCCTCCCCCCGTAAAATTCACACTATTCTTTATTTTTGCCTAAAACACCGACATTTTTCTCTAATCGCGTTGCCCGCCAAAAACAGCGTAAGCTGCGTATAATCAGCGAGATAAGCGTCCGACATTTTTTGGCACTCTTCTTGTCTTAAATAGAGCGAAAGCCCTTTGAGAGGAAAACGACTGGTTTTAAGCGAGGAGAAAGAATGCGACTGCTTTTGATTGAGAATGATTCTACACACGGAAAAGTATTAAAGGACGTCTTTTCACTTTGGGGTCATGATGTGGGGTTGTGCCTTTCCGCCAAGGAGTTGTCAAATCATTTGCAAAAAAGTGATTGGAATGGCGTGGTGACGGAGCTGGCCATTCCGGGGATGGAAAAATATCAGGTCATTTCACGGGTAAAAGAGGAAATGCCCTGGGTGCCTGTGATTGTTCTTACGGAAAATGGTTCGATCAAATCGGCCGTGCGAGCCATTCAAATGGGGGCAGACGAATTTTTTGTTAAGCCGTTAGAAGTTAACCAATTACAGGCCGTCCTGGGTCAAATCAGCAGGAATATGCGCAAATGGGAAGAAACCGAGTATTTACAATCCGATCTGAAAAATACGTCGCGCAGGATGCAATTTCAACTTCAGAAAATCTATCGTCTTCTGGAGAGGACCCGGAAGGATGAGCTGAAATTACGGTTTATCCAAAGGAATTCACTCAATTCGATTTCAGAGGGTCTTTTAATGCTGGACGAGACAGGCATCGTGTATCTTCTGAATGATAAAATGGCCCGTTTTTTGGGAATCCCGGATGCGGGATCGGTGAATGGCAAAAACCTGTTTCAAGAAATTCCGGAGTTGAAAGCCACCCGGCTGTTTCAGGTTTTTCAAGACTTTTTGGAGAATCAAAAAGGCCTCAAAATTGACCATTTTACATTGCGAGATGATCCGAGATCAGATTGTGAACCCGTTGAATTGAGTATCGCGGGGAGCCGTTTCAATACCAAAGACAGTCTATTCAGCGGTGTGATTTTCATTATGAAGAAAGGAACAGGTCATGAGTGTTAATTCATTGGATTCACACTGGCACCAAATTCTCATTGAAAATCTGGATGTTTTTTATCCCAAAGGGAAGGTCCCTCTTATTCTGCCCTTTAACGATCGTGAAGAACTCAAAAAAAAGCTCTTTCAGAGAAATCTTCATCGGATGCTTTCCTATAAAACCCCAGTGTTCGTTACCGGAGCAAAGGGGGTGGGGAAGGAATATTGGGCGCGTTACATCCATTCCAACAGTCCGTTTCGAAACGGTCCGTTTATTGTGGTGGATACCGAGGCTATTCCGCCCTCGTTTTTGGAATTCTATCTTTTCGGGAAAGAAGGCGAAAACCGGGAAACATCCTCAAAAATTCAGAGAACGGGGAAAATTCAGCAGGCCGTGGGCGGAACGCTCTACCTGACGGAGGTCACCATTCTTTCGTACATGGTGCAAAAACGCCTGTATCAGCTCATTCAGCGAAAGCGAACACTCAATCAGGAACACGAACAGTCCCGGCCCTTTCGACTCATTGTCGGCAGCCGGTTTCATTTGAACGACATTGCTGAGCGGAAGCTGCTGGTTAAAGATTTCTTCTATCGGGTGTCCATTTACAATTTGGCACTGAATCCCCTGCGTCAGCGCCCGGATAATATTCCCAGTTTGGTGTCTGTTTTTATAAAGCTTTACAGCAAGGTTCTGAAAAAGTCGGTGAGCATTGCTGCGGCGGATGTTCTTGGATTTTTGCGGGAATATGACTGGCCGGGCAATATCGACGAACTGCGTGAGGTTGTTTTTGAAAGTGTGAACCGGGCAAAAAACGGGGAAAAAATTCTCCAGAGACATCATTTGCCGGAAAGTTTCTGGCATCGGTTGAAAGGGCCATTGAGCTAAGGAGGCTAACCCAATATGGATAATGGCATTAACTTAAGCGAACACATTCGAATTTTGTACCGTCATCGGAAGCTCATTCTGCTTTCCACACTTTTAGTGACGGCTTTGGTGTTCATCATGTCTCGATTTGAAAAGCCCCAATTTACATCGACCGTAAAACTGGCTATTTTTGATCGGGCTCTTACGGATGTTATTCAGGACAATATCGACACAAAAACGCACCTGACCATTGCCAATCAACTGGATATTCTTGAAAGCCAGGATTTCAAATATCGCGTGGCCAAGGCCTTGCCTCCGGCCGTTTACGCCAGCTTGACGTCAACCAATCCCTCAACAGTGGATAAGGTCAAACTTTTTATCAAGAAGGTATTTGGCTTCAAAACGGTGGAATTGACCCCTGAAGCGCAGGTCGTGGAAAATCTGGGCAGGATTGTTACGGCCAAGCATCGGGGCGGCGGGGTCATTCAAATTCAGGCGGTTTCACAGAACCCCAGGAAGGCACAGATTATTGCCAAGATCACGGCCGATGAATTTGTCAAATTCAATATTGAGAATCTGAGGGATCGGCTGGGGATTTTGCGCAACTTCTTTTCCGAGCAAATCCAGAATGCTTACAAAAAACTTAAAGAAGCGGAAGATGAACTGGAGCGCTACAAGCAAAGCAAGGGGCTGCCGTCTAACCAGAGTCAGTCGTTCGAGCTTTCAGGGCGGCTCAATTCAATTGAGAATGCCTACATCGAAGTGAAAACACAGCACAGTCTGGCCCGGGACCGCCTGAAAATGATCAACAAAAAGCTGGCGGAACTGGCGCAAAAGTTCCCGGCTATTCAGAACATCGAAAAAAAGGTGCCCCAGGTGGGGGTTTTAAAAGACAAGCTGATTGCGCTTGAAAAACAGCGGATGCTGGCTTCTGCAATTTACACCAACCAACATCCCAAGCTGGTTGCCATTAATCAGCAAATTGACCAGACGGTAAAGGATCTGCGGCGGCTTATCGGGGGCGTTTCGGGGAAGAATGCCCCATCGATTCAAACCGTATTTAGCTGGCAGGATCTGTACATCGAAAAAATATTTACGGAAGTTGAAATCTCCACATTGAAGAACAAAGAGGCCAGTTACAAGGTTCTTGCTGAGGATTACAAGAAAAAGCTTTTGTACGATATGCCCAAGCGGGAAAGACATCTGTACGAGCTGGTGCAAAATGTGAACACGCAGCGTTTGAATTACCAGTCGCTGGTGAATAACAATGAAAAAATACAGATGGTGGAGGCAGAAAAAGTGGGGAATGTACAGGTTTTAATGCCTGCCTCCTTTCCCGGAGCGCCCAATAAACAGCATCGAAGCGTAAAGATTATTTTTGGGGCCATTCTCGGGCTAATTTTCGGGATCGGCCTGGCGTACGCCGTGGAGTGGCAAAATGTCAGTCTCCGCACCATTGAAGAGGTTGAAGAGCGCCTAAACGTGCCGGTTTTAACGGCCATTCCCGATTTTTATTCCCTGCGAAAGGGAAAACCGGCGTCGGGCCGGGAAAACGATTCGTCCCAAAAGTCCCGTCTGGCGAGCAGTCTGGATAACGTGTACGTGTACCATTATCCCTATTCTCCGGCTTCCGAAAGCCTGCGCCGCCTGCAAACGCAACTGGAGCTTATCCTCTCAAAAGACGAAGGCATCGGGCATGTGGTGTTGTTGACCAGTGCGGGGCCCAACGAAGGGAAATCGACCGTTGCCGCGAATTTGGCTGTCGCCATGGCGCAGACCAATAAGCATGTGGTTTTGATCGATTCGGATTTGCGGCGGCCGACCCTCCACAAGTTTTTCAACGTGCATCGAAGCGATGGTTTGGTGGATATTCTGTCGGACGATGTGTACATCGGCGGACTTGTAACGCGGATGCCGGGGGTGAAAAAACGGCTGGAATTGGTTACGAGCGGCCGCTCTGTCACGAATCCGATGGCTGTTTTTTCGTCCGCCAAACTGCCGCGATTTTTGGATGAACTTCGCCGGGCCTACGATTACGTTGTCATCGATACGCCGCCCCTGATTTCGTTTGCCGATTCCCTGTTGCTTGGAAAATATGCCGATGGAATTGTTCTGATTATTGAGGCCGGGAAAACTCAGGAATCGGCGGTGAAGCAGTGTTTGAAAATGATTGACAAAGCCGATGCTCCCTTTCTCGGCGTGGTTATTAATAAACTGAATTTTAAGAATGAATACGGTCCGTATAATTATTACAGCTCGTATTATAAGGATTACTACCGAGAGAAAGAACGGCCGGCACAGCCTCTCATCAAAAATCTGAGCGGGCTTCTGCAAACGGATAAGAAGAATACCAAAAATACACCCGACAACTCACAGGCAGACACAACAACGAAAATCAATTCAGGAGTGAAGGATAGCTGATGGATTTTGAAATACTAACACACGAGCGTGCGTTTTGGAATCTGAGAGCCGCCTGGAATGCCCTGAACCGGGAGTCCCTTCGTCCGAATTTGACCGGCTCACACGAATGGATTTGGACCTGGTGGAAAGCCTTTGGCTCATCGGGAACCCTCTGGATTCTTGTGGCAAAAGAGAATGGCAAAATTACGGGAATTGCTCCGTTTATGAAGACAAGGATTTTTAAATACGGGACGCGTCTCCGCACCATTCAATTTCTCGCCAATGCGCATTCCAACAAGGCCGGTTTTTTAGTGGCAGGGAATGCCGGACATTTTTTTGACGAATTGGCAAATTTTCTTTACGAGCGGCGCGCTGAATTTGATTTTCTGAATTTTATGCTGCTTCCCGAGCACGACCCATTCGTAAAAATGGTGAAATTCCGGCAAACGGCAGATCATTTTTTCTGGGGAATCCGTCCCGGAACCGCTTCTCCTGTGGTCCGGCTTGAACCGGAATTTGATGCGTATCTGTCGAAACTCTCAAAAAAGTCACGCTACAATGTAAGAAAAAAGCGGCGGGAAATCGAGAAACTGGACGGTTTTCGTATCAGACATTACGAAGACGCAGACGAGGCGGAAAAATTTTTGGCATGCGTTGAACAAATCGAACGGAAGTCCTGGAAATTTAAAGAGGGCAGGAGCCTGCTTTCGAAAGAAGAGGTCTGGAATTTTTATCGGGCCGTGATTTCGGAGATGGCCCAAAACCAGGTCTTTCACGGATTTATTTTATTTCTTCAAAATAAGCCGGCCGCTTACGAAATGGCTTTTGCATCCGGAGAGGATCTGCTCAGCCAGAAAATATCCTACGACGAGCAATGGAGAGCGTATTCCCCCGGTTTTGTTCTGAAAACCGAGGTCATCCGCTGGGCATGCGAAACAGGGTTTCGGACCAATCATCTTCTGGGCGATTGTGAGCCGTGGAAATTGCAGCTTGGCGGTGTTTTGAACCCCCACGTTTACGTGCAGGCTTATCGGCCCGGCTTGCACAGAACGGTCCTGGCCAAGTGGGAGTTTGATTGGGTTCACAAATTGGGTTCGGCGAAACGAACGATTTTAAAGGTTGGGAGTCTCTCATGAAAGTCGGATTGATCACCTGCTGGTACAAGCATCAAATTTACAGCAATTATTCCCGGGAATTGCGGACGCATCTTCAGCAATTGGGGGTTGAAGTAAAAATCATTGCCTCCGAATGCGGGTGCGGGCTTTCGCACCGGGAGAAACAGAAAAACCTGATTGAAAAACCGGATATTTTTCTGAACACCCCATATCCGGTCATTCGAAATGATTTTCCTGATTGGCGGAGGAAGATGTGTTTCAAGATGGCTCTCGGGTACAATTTTAAACGGGGGATCGCCTTTCATACGGCCTGTCCCGATTGTGACGTGCTTCATTTTCAGCAGGTGAACGATTCCTTTGGAGCAGAATCACTGACCACGTTTCTGGCTCGCCCGTCAAAAGCAAAAAAAGTGGTTACGGTTCACGAATTGGACCCCTTTCAATTGCATTATCGAAAATTGAACCGTCTGTACAATCGGGCGCATCGGGTGTTTGTTCACTCAAATTATATGAAAGCGCAATTAATGGCCCTGGGCGTTGAGGAAGAAAAGCTGCAAATCATTCCATTTGGAGTGGATTTGCCGCAGTTAAATGGCCACCGTCGTACCAAAATTGTGTATTACGGAGGTCATCATTTGCTTTCGGGGAAGGGATTTCATCCCTTCCTGAAAGCGGTAGCACAGTTGAAGCGGTGGGGTTATGATCATCCGGTCGTGGTTCACGGAGGATTTTCAATCGCAGACACGATTAAGGGAAAAAGAATAGCCCGGGGGCTCGGCATAGATTCACAAGTGGAATGGCTGGGGGCGGTTGAAGGGCCCGGTTTGCACAAGATCTATCAGGAAGGAGTTTTGTCTGTGATTCCTTTTACAAAGGGAACCGGAGCCTTTGCAGCCACGCTCTCGATGGCCAATGCCACGCCGGTTGTGGCCACCCAGGCCGTGGAATTGCCTGAATATCTGGAGGATGCCGCCGTTTATGTCCCGGTAAATGATCAGTTAAAGCTTCAAAAGAAAATGGTCGAATTATTATCACAGCCGGATGCGAGGCAGGAACTGGCCCAAAGGCTGCGCCGGCGGGCAGAGCGTATTTTTGCCTGGCCGGTTGTGGCCAAACGAACCCTGGAGGCGTACGAAGATTAGCGCGGAATTTTGAACTGGATACAGGATCCCAAAAAAGTCGGGATCCCTTGCTAAGACATCTCGTTTTTGAGTGTTGTAAATTGGGTTAAAATAAAAACCCGCTAATTTGGAGAGAATGAAAAATCAAATGAACAAAAGGGTGTCAACAATTAAACATTCGGTCGATAATCTCTTACAGGAGCCCCGGCTGGCGCTTTGGGCGGCCCTTTTCGGGAGCGGTATTATCGCCCTGGCCGTTCTTAAAACCCACCTGTCCTTTACATTGGGGATTGCCGGCGGACTTATTTTCGTTGTTTTGATTGCTCAACGGATTGAGGCCCTGATTGTCTTTCTGATTTTCATTATACCCTTTCAATCCAAATTGCCTCAGAGTTTGAATATCGGTGGCGGAATTAATGCCTTTAATATTTTGGTTGGGTTGTTGCTCTTGTTGTGGTTTTTCCACAAAATCGACGGCCGGCTTTCCAAAATTAAGAATAATACAATGACCTGGGTCTTTCTGGCATTTTATCTGATGGTTGTTTTGGGCATTATTCGGAGCATTCACTGGATGGGGTGGGGGATTGTTTCTCAATCCCTCAATCCGGCCAAGCGCTGGATTTTACCCACATTTCTGTTTTTTCCCATTGCCGTTTCAAATTTTGACGAAAAGAAACTCAAGCTTCTGGTCTGGGCAATTGCGGGAGTGGTCTTCCTCATGGCCTTCCAGTCATTGCGGGATTTTCATTCCGTTGGATTCGGGCACTATTCCGACAGTGCCCGATTGGGCGGTCCTTTTGGAATGGGAGGAGAAAATGACCTGGCGGGCTTTTTTGTGTATTATTTTCCCTTGGTGGCCGCAGCGGCTTTTTTTGATAAGAAAATAATTCATAAATTCTTTTTTTACGGCGTGGTTCTCATTTCAATCGTGACCATTCTTTTTACCTATTCCCGGGGGGCGTACCTCGGCGGGGCCGCCGCGCTTCTTTTCCTGGGAATTACAAAAAAACGGGGTCTTCTCTTCCTGGGCATTATCCTTGCGCTCAGCTACCGGCTCTGGATTCCCGAAGCCGTTACCGAACGCGTGGAAATGACGGAAAAACACATGATTGTGGAAGAACCCGGAGAGATTATTCTTTCTCCGTCAGCCATTGAGAATAATTTCGAAAAAAGCACCGCTTTGCGCATTACCATCTGGAAGGGGGCCTTAAAGATGATTCAGGAATACCCCATTCGGGGATTTGGCTTCCGAATGTTCGAGCCATTTATGACGAACTACGCGCAAATTGCCTATCACATGGATACGCACAATATGTACCTGCGCACAGCGGTTGAACACGGCCTTCCCGGACTGGGTGTTTTTCTCCTGTTGTGGATCGTGCCCTTTTGGGCCGCTCTGAAATTGTATCGCGCGGGAACGCTTCCCCTCACAAAAGCCGTTTCGCTGGGTTTGATGGCCGGGATTGTTGGCATCGCCATTGTCAACTTGTGGGGATCCCGCTTTTTCCGGGATGAACTGGTCGGATTGTACTGGATTATTCTTGGAATTTTCTATCGGCTTAAATCAATCGAAGAAGAGAAACAGGTTCAAAAGAAAAATAGACCCGCATTTCAGATCCATTCTAAAAAAGAAGGGGAGGTTGTCCATGTTTAACCTAAAATCGGTTACAGCCGAAGTCCTCCTGGGAACGCCCTCTGTGGAGTCGATCCTGAAAAAACGTCTCCTAAAAAATGGACAGTCCATTGTGCTGAATTACCACAGGCTTTGTAAAAACGAGGATCCGTTCTTCCCCGCGCTTCCGGTGGACATTTTCCAAAAGCAGGTGGAATGGCTGGCTGAAAATTTTCAGGTTTTGCCCGTGAGCGAGTTGGTTGAACGCAGCCGGAAAGGCCACCCCCTGGATGGAACCGTGGCCATTACATTTGACGACGGCTACAGGGACAATTATGAACTGGCCTTTCCCATACTAAAGACCCTGAACTTACCGGCCACTTTTTTTGTCACAACCCATTTTATTGAGGGGCACATACCCTGGTTTGACCGCGTTCACTACGCCATTCACAAAACCCGGGAGGCTTTTGGGCATCTGAAATTGAATGGGAAATCCTACGACCTCCCTCTGCGGAGTATTCCCGAACGGCTGAAGGCCATTTCATTCGTGAAAAGCAGACTCAAGAAGATACCTCTCCCGGTCATGCAGTCTTACATCGAAGAAATTGAACAGCGGCTGCATGTTGATCCGATTCAAACCGACGCCGCCCGGTTCATGAATTGGGATCAATTGCGGGAAATGGCGTCGGCGGGAATGGAGATCGGGTCGCATTCGCTTTCTCACCCTATTTTTTCTCTTTTGTCGACTGCGCAGGCGCAAGCCGAAATTGCCGGATCAAAAACCTATCTGGAAGAAAAGCTGCGCCAGCCGATCCGGTCGTTTTGCTATCCGAACGGCAAATCGGGGGATTTTACCGAAACAACGAAAAAATTGATCAAAGATGCCGGATACCGCTCGGCCGTTACAACAGAAGCGGGCTATTTCACTGCCGAAACGGATCTGTACGAAATCCCGCGTTTTTACACGAGTATTCGCCATCCGGCCACATTTTCACTAAATTTGCTTTTGGGGAGAAATTAGTGAGAGCACAGGTAGAAATCATTCGCTCCTGGGACGAATTCTTGAAGCTGCGGGAAAGCTGGGACGATCTGTTCTGGGCAATGGACGTTAAAAATCCGTTTCTGTCCTGGAGCTGGGTGCAAACCTGGGTGGAAGTTTATGGTCCTTCCTACACCCCCGTAATTTTTGTCATAAAAGACAAGGATCACACGATTGGAATCGTCCCGTTTTATCTTGATCGTCGTTTGCGTCTTGGGTTTTCGCGCCATGGATCCCTTCGCTGGGTTGGGGATCAATTTGTTTCTTCCGAATTTTTGGACGCACTGGCTCCGCACTACCAGAAATACACCGTCTGGTGGAATGTTATTAATGGGCTGCTGGAAACCAATGAGATAGACTGGTCCTTCCTGTTCCTGGATGATATGCTTGATACGAATTTTTCTGTTCAAATTCTGGAACAACTCAGCAAGAAACTGGCCATTGGTTACCATCGGACGGTAAAAAATATTTTGCCGGTGTTGTTTCTGCCGAGGAACTGGGAAGAATGGGTACACACTCATCCCAATACAGCGTTTTTATCGATGACCCGAAATCGCTCACGGCGGCTGCGGAAAAAACATACGATTGAGATTCATCGTATTCGTTCTCTCCGGGAATTTGATCTGGCGGTCGAAATCTTCTTCGATCTCCATCAGAAAAATTGGCGGTCTCGGGGAATGCCCGGTTCGTTCGCGACGGAGGAAAAGCGCGAATTCTACCGCCGGATGGGCCGCCGGTTTTTGGAAAACGGGTGGCTTCAGTTTCGGTTTTCTTATCTGGATGGCCGCCCCGCCACCGCAGAGTTTGGAATTCTTTTGGACAACGTGTACTATTCTCTTCAAAGCGGTTACGATCCCGAATTCAGGAAATTTAACATGGGGCATTTTCTGCTTTATGAAATTGTGCAATGGCTGGTGAACAAGGGGGTTGAGCGCATTGAGTTTTTACGGGGCGACGAAGGGTACAAATTTAAGTGGGGAGCACAAAAACGGTATTCCGTTACCCAGTGGGTGGGAAAGCGGAATTTACCCGGATTGGCCTATCCCCTTTATAAAAAACAGAAACATGTTTTTAAACATTTGCTCCAGGGGGTATTTTCGTGATGAACCGCCCCATTAAAATTCTTTATTTAATCGATCAGCTGACGTTCGGGGGAGCGGAGCGGCATCTGGTGCAGGTTCTCCAAAAGCTGGACCGCAGCCGTTTTGAGCCGCATCTTTGGGTGCTGCACGGGAAATGGGACCTTCTGCCTGAGGTGGAAAAACTGGGCATTCCCTTCCGACACCTGAATGTACCCAATATTCTGACCGGGCAGGCGCTTCGTAAAATTCCCTATTGGGCGGGCCAAATCAGGGAAGAAGGGTTCCGGATTTTGCACACGTATCTGTTCGCGTCGAACAGTTACGGACAGGTTTTGGGGGCGTTGGCCGGTGTCCCGCTGCGGGTTAGCGCGCGCCGGGAAATGGTTACCTGGATGAGAACACGGCACATTCTGTTCAGTCGTTTTGTCAATCAATGGGTGCACCACTGGATTGTGGTGTCGAAAGCCGTTGCAAAAAACGTAAACAGGGTGGAACACATTCCGTGGAACAAACTC